>JAEUQP010000569.1 GCA_016789645.1 Acidobacteriota bacterium
AGGTTGGTACAGCCGAGGTTACTTACCGCACTTCGATGGTGGCGCAATTTCCCAATTCGTCACCATACAATTGTTCGACTCAGTCCCGGCCAATGTGTTGCAGCAATGGATGGTGGAATTGGAGCAGCAGGAATCCGACGAAACAGTTCGCGCGCTGATTCTGCATCGCAAAATCGAAACTTATGCCGATCAAGGCTTTGGGCAATGCTGGTTGAAGCGACCAGAGATTGCAGAAATTGTTGAAACTTCCTTGTTGCATTTTGATGGAGAGCGTTACCGGTTGTCGGCTTGGGTAGTCATGCCAAATCACCTGCATTTTCTGATGACCCCGCTGCCGGGGCATAGCCTGTCGAAGATTCTGCAATCGCTGAAAACATGGTCGGCAAAGTGCGTGAACAATGCTTTGCAACGCAAAGGACGATTCTGGATGCCGGATTATTTCGACCGGTACATTCGCGATGAAAGGCATTACAGTGACGTGGTCGCGTACATTGAAAACAATCCGGTGAAGGCGAAGTTATGCGCAAATGCGAGTGAATGGCGGTTTGGGAGCGCGTGGTATCGGAAGCAACTGCTGGCGAGTGATGGGCGGACGAAAACGTCCGCGGACCAGTTTGCGGACGGGAACGTCCGCGTTCCGGCGGCTTTTTTCTCTTCGCGCTTTAAATGGAGTCTGGAAACCAATCGGCTGGCGCAGTTGATTGAAGAAAAGCGGTTGGCTGGCGCGCGGATTTTGGATTTGACCGAGTCGAATCCAACGCGCGCTGGGTTTGAATTTCCAGCGGAAAAAATTCTGCCGGCGCTCAACAATGCTGCGGCGATGGTGTACGAACCGCAGCCGAAAGGCTTGCCGGTCGCGCGCGAAGCCGTTGCCGGGTATTACGCTGAACGCGGCTTCAGCCTTGACCCCGAACGGATTCATCTAACCGCCAGCACCAGCGAAGCCTATTCGTTTCTGTTCAAACTGCTGGCCAATCACGGCGACAACGTGCTGGTTCCGCAACCGAGTTATCCGCTATTTGAATTTTTGGCGACGCTCGAAGGCGTAGAACTGCGGCCTTACGAATTGGAGTATCTTTCGGCAGGTTGGCGGATGGATTTTGATTCAATGGCGCAAGCCATTTCGCCAACGACGCGCGCCATCATTTTGGTCAGCCCGAACAATCCGACCGGCTCGTTCGTCAAACGCGAAGAGTTGCGACGGTTGAACGAACTCTGCGCGCGTCACAATCTGGCGCTGATCGTGGATGAAGTGTTCAGCGATTATGGTTTTGGCGACGACGAATCTCGCGCGACGTCACTGGTGGAAAATGCCGAGGCGCTGACCTTTGTGATGAGCGGCTTTTCCAAAATTCTCGCCCTTCCGCAAATGAAGCTCGGCTGGATTGTGACCAACGGCCCGGCGGCGTTGCGCGATGAAGCCGTCGAACGGTTGGATTTGATTGCCGATACGTTTTTGTCCGTTGGCGCTCCGGTGCAGCACGCCGCGCCTGAGTGGTTCAAGCTGCGCGTCGAATTGCAGCGGCAGATTCTGGATCGAGTGAAGACGAATCACGACTGGCTGGCAGCAAAGGTGGAGAACTCGCCAGTGCGAATGCTGAAAACCGAAGGCGGTTGGTACGCGACGCTGGAAGTTCCTCGCCACGTTTCGGAAGAAGAGCTGGTGCTGCGATTGCTGGCCGAAGACGATGTGCTCGTCCATCCCGGCTACTTTTTCGATTTTCCGCGCGAAGCCTTTTTGGTGCTCAGCCTGTTGCCGAAGGCTGATGATTTTCGCAAAGCCGTTGAACGATTGCTGGCGAAAGTGGGGCAGGGTTGAATTATGGCTTGCCTGACATTGATTTCGGTTTTGGTTTTTCCTCTGACTTCTTTTCCTGCCCGCCGAGTTTTTCTGACAGGCGATCAATCGTCTTCTGCATTTCCAGCATTTGCTTTTGCATGGTGATGGCTTGTTCGGCCAGCGAGATTTGCTGGCGCTGCAATTCCAACACTGCCGCCGGAGTGATGTTGGCGCTGGTCGCATTCAACGATTGCGTTTGCTGAAACCGTTCCAGCGCGTCTACGCGATATTGCAATTGATCCAATCGTCGCTCGACGGTCATCAAGCGGTAGTTCGGGTCTTGCGATGAATGCGTTGTCGTCGCCAACAACGCACTCAGCAACAGTAGGATCGCCAGGTTTGCAGAGAAACGAATTGAACGCATAACTTCACCTCAGTTTGTAGATGTGTGGTCGTGAATGATCTTCCATTCCTTTTTGATTTTGCGTAACACCAGTGTGAACAGCCCTGTAGGTTTTTTGCCATCGGACATTGTCAGTTCAAAACGTCCGCGAACGACTGCGCCGCGCCCGAAGCTTTGAATGTCCAAGTCCAGAAATTGCAGCTTGCCCATTTCCTTGCCTTCGGACTGGTAATTTTTGCGATACCGTTCCAGGGTCGCGTCCCAACCTTCCAGTTTGCGTCCGCCGGAAAAAAACGTCAGCTTCGGCGAACGCCAATATCCGACCATGAATTCTTCCAGCTTGCCCGCGTTCCAGGCGGCGACCTGTGCGTCCAGCACGGCACGAATGGCGGAAGCGTCGTCCGCTCGTTTGGTGTTGGCCGGGGCAGTCTGTTTCGATTCAGATTGAGTTTGGGCATACGTCGCTGACAGCAACAGCGAACAAACAGCCAGCGCGCAAAACGATTTGATGAGCAGTTTCATTGAATGTATCCCTCGCACGTGATGAGTTTGGATTGCCATTGGATAGTAAAAGAAGGCGGTCTGCGGAGCAAATTTCGAGTTGTAAAACCCGTCCCGATCAGCTTGAGCCGAACCCGGTTCCGGCTGGTATAATCTGCCCGCTATGTCAGACAGAGACTTTTACCCATCGCCTGACGACGAGCCGAACGGCTCGCGTCGTTATTCAGACGGAACAACCTGGCAAGATCGGCTGCAAGACCTCAGATTCTGGATCGAGGACTTTCTGCGTTCGACCAGCTTCAAGTCGGTGGTGGCGCTCACCGCGATTGCAGGATTGATGTCGGGAGTGGCGTTCGCCTGCCAGACCAGCATCAGCAGCTTTGCTGACGACGTGGATTCGTTGGCCGATTACCGTCCGCCCGAAGTCACCAAGGTGTTTGCTGACGATGGCACAACCGTGATTGGCGAATTGTCGCTGGAACGCCGCATTCCGCTGGAATACAACCAGATTCCGGAAAAGATGAAGCAGGCGTTGATGGCCATCGAAGATACGCGGTTTTACGATCACATCGGCATTGACCCGGTGCGATTAACCGGCGCCGTCGTGCAAAGCGTCTTGCGCCAACGCCGTGTGCAGGGAACCTCTACGCTGACCCAGCAATTGGCGCGCGGCCTCTTTCTGACTCGTGAACGCTCTTCCATCCGCAAGCTCAACGAAATTATTTACGCGTTGCAAATCGAACGCGTGTACACCAAAGAGCAAATCCTGACGATGTACTGCAACCAGATTTTTCTGGGCGGCGGAGCTTACGGATTCGAGGCGGCGGCCAATTATTATTTCAGCAAGCATCTGAACGAACTCAGTCTGGAACAGTACGCAATGCTGGCGGCGTTGCCAAAAAGCGCGACGCAGTTTTCTCCGATCAATCGTCAGAAAGCCGCCAAAGACCGCCGCAATTTGGTTTTACAGGCAATGGCTGACGCCGGATACATTTCCGAAGACGAAGCCGAAGTTCATAAAGCCAGACCGTTGGGGCTGAACGTCGCCGACCAACGCGGCAAAAATGATTATTCGCCTTACGCATACTTTGTCGAAGAAGTCCGCCAGGAATTGCAAAAAATCCTGGTCGAAAAACATGCGGCTGATGCCATGGATGTCTACAAAGCCGGATTGCAGGTCTACACAACGCTGGACGCCAATGCGCAGAAACTGGCCACCGAAGCCGTTCGCAAAGGCGCGCGCAATTATGAAAAGCGGCACGGCTGGCGGGTGAAATTCGACAACATCATCGAAAAGGAAAAAGCCGACCCGAACACGTACGAACATCCATCGTGGATCGCCGTTCCGGTGACGGGCGACATTGCCACCGGATTGATCAAGGAAGTCAGCGACAAAGGCACGAAGGTTTCGTTCGGCGCTTATTCGGCGACGATTACGGCGGAAAACACGACGGCGTTAAATCGTCCGCCGTCGAAACTGTTCAAACGTGGCGATCTGGCTCAGTTCAAGATTGTGGACGTAGACAACAACACGAAACGGCTGAAAGTCGAGCTTGATCCCGAACCCGATGTGCAAGCGGCGTTGTTGATGATCGAACCCAAAACCGGCGAAGTAAAAGCGATGGTTGGTGGATACAACTTCGCCACGAAAAAATTCAATCACGCGACTCAGGCCGAACGACAAACCGGATCGGCGTTCAAACCATTCATTTACGCGGCGGCTTTGGAACAAGGGCTGAAACCGGACGACATCGTGGACGATTCGCCTTTCAGCAAAGGCAGTTACGAGCCGCACAATTACGACGACACGTTTATGGGGCCGATGTCCATTCGTAAAGCCTTTGCGTTGTCGCGCAACATTCCGGCGGTTCGCGTGCTGGATGAAATCGGCGTCAAAAATGCGTCTGATCTGGTCAAGCGCATGAAGCTGCCTAAACCGATGGCTCCGTATCTGCCGTCGGCATTGGGCGCAACCGAAGAGCCGCTGATTAACATGGTTTCGGCTTATGGCGCATTTCCGAATTCGGGCGTGCTGGTCGAACCGGTACGGATTCGCAAAGTTGTTGATCGCGACGGCAATGTGCTGGAACAGGCCAATCCCAAACAGTGGAAAGTGTTGAATGATTATGTTGCCGCTCAAATGGTGGAGTTGATGCGCGGTGTCGTGCAGTTTGGAACGGCAGGCGCAGCAAGTTCATTGGGCTGGCCGATTGGCGGCAAAACGGGCACGGTCAATGATTTCACGGATGCGTGGTTCATCGGCTACACACCTACTGTGGTCGCTGGCGTCTGGATCGGGTACAGCGACCGAAAACGTCCGTTGGGCAAAGGCGAAGCGGGCGGCACGGCGGCATTGCCTTTCTGGATTGATTTCATGCGCGAATACCTGAAAGACAAACCGAAGGAAAAATTCCCGTCCATT
>JAEUQP010000591.1 GCA_016789645.1 Acidobacteriota bacterium
AAAGACAAATGGGGCATTCCGGTGTTGAAGATTCATCATCCGCTGGATGACAACTCGCGCGCGATGTTCAAATACGCGCGCCAGACTTACGAAGAAATCTTCACCATCGCCAAAGCGGTTGACGTGCAATTGCCCAAAGAACCCGATGTCGCGGGCCATTCCATCCACGAAATGGGAACGGTTCACATGGGCAGTGACGCCAAAACGTCGGTGCTGAACCAGTTCAATCAATCCTGGGATGTAAAAAACCTGTTCGTGACCGATGGCGCTTCCTTCGCTTCCGGCACGCATAAAAATCCGACGCTGATGATCATGGCGCTGAGCTGGCGCGCTTCGGAATACATTCTGGAAGAGAAGAAGAAAGGAAACCTCTAGAAATCAAAGGGCAAAAGGCAAATCTCAAAAGGCAAAAATGCAACGATTTCCGCCCTTTTGATTTTTGCCTTTTGCCTTTTGCCTTTTGATTTATGAAACGCTGGTTGCCCGTCATTGTTTGCCTGCTGCACCTCTGCGCACTGACTTACCTTGCTCGCCAACATCCGTTTGGCAATTACGCGACGGAAACAGATTTTTACCATTACTACGCGCCGGACGCTGAGCGCATCGCCGCCGGTCAATTTCCCCAAAACAAATTTCAAGGGCCGGGCTATCCAGCGGTGATTGCCTTGCTCGGCAAACTGACTGGTGTTGCGGATTTGTTCGCCGTCGCCAAATGGTTGTCGGTGGTGTGCGCTGTGTTGTGCGGATGGTTGGTGTTTGTGCTGTTCAATCGGTTGTTCGGTTTTTGGGTAGGCGTGGGCGCGCAGTTGATTGCCATCGTCAGCGGCGAGTTTCCGCAATTTTCCATCAATGCGGCGACGGATGTGTTTTTTCTGTTGGTGTGTCTGACGGTGCTGGCGACGTTTACGGCAGAACGATTGAGCGCGCGTTGGCGCATTGTGCTGACCGGAGCTTTGACCGGCGCTGCATACGTTGTGCGGTACAACGGATTGTTTTTGCTGGCGTCGTGTTTGCTGGGAATCGTGTTGTTGAATCTGTTCGAGCAACGCTGGCGCGAACGAATTAAATCGGCGGCGTTGTTTGTCGGAATGTTTTTGCTGGCCGCTTCGCCGTGGCTGGTGGCGAATTACAAACATCGAGGTTCGCCGCTGTACAACGCCAATTACCTGAACATCGCCACGGAGTTTTATCCCGAACTGGTCAAAGGCGAAGTCAACCAGGATGCGACGCGCGCGCTGGAAACGAAGTTCCAATCCTTCGGCGATGTGCTGCGTTACGATCCCGCGCGGCTGCTTAAACTCTATCCGGTCAATCTGTATGAAAGTCTGAGACAGAGCGTGACCGGCAATCTGGTTGCGCAGTTGGTTGGCTGGCTGGCGTTACTCGGAATTGGATTGTCGCTGATCGGACGCCGGTCAAAATCGTTGCTGTTGGTGTTGATCGCCGGTGGGTTGTATTGGTTGTTGATGGGGCTGAATCATTGGGAAACGCGTTATTACTTTTTCGTGATGGTGCTGTATGCGGGCTTCGCGGTCTTTGCGGCGGAGCGCTGGTTGGAACTGGCGCGCGCGCAGGGCTGGTTGAAAGCTTCAGCGTTTGCGGGGATTCCGGTTGCGCTGGTCGTCGTGATGGTTGCGGCTTCGTTGTCCGCTTCGCGCAAAGACGTGAACGAGTTTTTGGAAGCGCAGCCGTTGGAAGTCGCCGGAGCGCGCGATTTCGTTTTGGGATTGAACGCCTCGCCAAACAGTTTGCGAATCGTCGCGCGCAAACCGCATCTGGCGTACATGAGCCGGCAGGAATGGGTGTTCTTTCCGCAGGTGAAGTCGCTGGAAGAATTGCGCGTCTGGCTGCAAACGAATCGAGTGGATTACATCGCCATTGGCAAACGCGAGATCAAAGAGCGAAAAGAATTGAAGACGCTCGGCGATCCGAAAAAAGCGCCTGACTGGTTGCAGCCGGTTTGGCGATACGAACCGACCGGATTGATTCTGTATCAACCCAAATAGTGTTTCCTCTCGCTCAGCGTTTGGCGGCTGAGAAAAATGACTTTCGGCACTACGAAGACCATCGCGCCCAAACTTTCGGCCAATCCGAACCAAAACAATTTGGCGGCGGCAATCGGATGCGTTGTCAGGCACGCCGCCGCTTGCTTCCATTTAGACAGCGGCAAGGCGATGACGGACAAGCCGATCAAATACAGCTTCGGATATTTGGTGGGGTATTTCGGCCAGCCAAAATACCCGTAGCGAACTCCCATTCGCAGCACGAATTCCCAGTGCTTCAATTTTTTCCAGACGGTTTTCAGCGTCAACGGGCGTTGCGGATGAGTGATCACCGCTGCTGGCTGCCAAAGAATTTTTCCGCGTTGGATTGCTCGCGCAGCCAGTTCCACATCTTCGTAAGCAGGGTAGGGAAACGTTTCGTCAAAACCTCCCACGTCAACTAACACGTTTCGCCGGTAAGCCATGTTGCAGGTCAGGTAAACACCGCCGGATTGATTTTCCGGGCCTTCGCCCAATGGCGCGAATTCGCTTGGGTTGTTGGCGAATACGCGACCTTCGACGCCGACGGCGGTTGGATCAGCGCTCAATGATTCGAGCAGCTTTCGCAACCACGAAACATCGGGCAAGGTGTCGCTGTCGGTCATTGCTACGATTTCTGCTTTGGCGTGTTTGATGCCCAGATTGCGCGCCGCTGCCGGGCCTTTGTTGGTTTGTCGAACGTGGCTGATTTGCAATTGTCGTTGGCGAGCTGCGGCAAGAACTTCGCTGAAATCTTCGGTGGAACCGTCGTCGCACACGATCACTTCGAATTGGCTCAAAGGGAAATCCTGCGCTGCCAGCGCCGACAGGCACGCTTGCAACTCAGATTTGCGGTTGTGAACCGGGATGATGACGGACGCTGCCAACGCGTCCGTTTCTTGTGCGGGCATAACGGAACAGGGGGAAACGCGGACGAGAACGTCCGCGTTTCGGCATTACACGGTTTTGGTGACTTTCGACAACGAACGCGGTTGATCGGGGCTCAAGCCTTTGGAATTGGCCAGCAACGCGGCGAACAACTGCGCTGGAATGACGTACGGAATTGGCGAAAGTAATTCGTCCACGCGCGGCATTTTGATTCCGCGCGAAGCTGCTTTGAGCGCCGAAGCGTCGCTGGACAGCGCCAGCGTTTCGGCTCCGATGTCGTGCAGTTTGGTGAGCAATTCTTTCATGCCTTTCAGCGTCGGCCCCGGCGGAGCAAAGACAAACACCGGAAACCCGCTGTCCACCATTGCGATCGGGCCGTGCAAAAAATCCGCGCCGGAAAATCGCTCGGCCACGACGTAACAGGTTTCCATCAGCTTGATCGCAAATTCGTAAGCGTTGGCGTAATTCAAGCCGCGCCCGACGACGACGCACTGTTCCATAAACGCATAGCGTTCGACCATCGCGGCAACGTCCGCTTTCAGCTTCAGGGCTTCAGCGGCGAATTCCGGCAATCGTTCCAGCTCTTCCTTGCCGCCGCTGAGCGCGCGCGCCAGCAAATGAAAGATCAGCAATTGGCCGGTGTAGGTTTTGGTCGCTGCCACGCTGCGTTCGCGTCCGGCGTGAATCAAAAAGGTTTCGTCGCAGAGTTTGGCCATCGAAGATTCGGCTTCGTTGGTGATGGCCAGCGTCGTCGCGCCGCAGCGTTTGGCGTTTTCCAGCGTCAGGTTGATGTCCACGCCTTCGCCGGATTGCGACACGCCGATGACCAGCGAATCACGCAAATCCAATTTGGCCTTGTACAGCGTGTGAACCGCCGGAGCCGCCAGCGACACCGGAATGCCTGTGGTCGTTTCCAGCAGGTAGCGGCCAAACAGGGCGGCGTTGTCCGAACTGCCGCGCGCGACCAACACGATCAATCGCGGACGATTGGCTCGCAACCGAGCGGCAAACCGTTCGATCTTTTTGGATTCGCGTTTGATGGTTTTTTCGATGGCGGTGGGTTGTTGTTCGATCTCTGAAAGCATCAGGGACATGAGTTGTGAATGATCCTCCTGTGGGAAGTAGACAGTAGACAGTAGACAGTAGTGAAATTTGAATGCTTTGTTGAACCGCAGCGAAAACCTGACAACAGTCAATCTTTTCACTACGAATTACCAAGAGTCACTACTGTCTACTGTCTACTTCCAGGTAAATATCCGTCAAAAAACGTGTGAATGTTTTGCCGAAGTTCCGGTTCCGCGGTGTTGCGCGTGGAAAAACGGACTTGCAATCGTTGCAACAGACTGACGCGAAACTGTATGCGCGTGCCGCTGTTCAACAACACGGCGTGAGCGTTGCGGCGAAATTGTTCGTCGAACAGTTCGTTGGCCGGAGTTTGCAGCGCGTCGTAGACGAATTTTTCGACGCGTTCGGTCTGGTTGCCCAACTGCGCCGGATCGGCT
>JAEUQP010000633.1 GCA_016789645.1 Acidobacteriota bacterium
TTGCCGCCAGCGTTCGATGGCGACGGCAATTTGCGCGGGTAGCAACAGTAAAAACGCGACGGGCGCGAAGAACTGGTTTTTGGCCCAACCCAGAATTTCAATCAGCTTGCTCAGCCGCGCGATTTGTTTCGACGGCGGCAATCCTTCTGTGTCGAGCTTTGCGCGTAATGCCGCCAGTCTGGGCGAAGCGAATGGTTCGCGTTCCAATCGTTCCAGAATCCAGGCGAGCAAGGTCAAATCGCGGCTCGGACGTTCGACGGCGGAAATGATGGCGGCAGTCGTTCGGCTGTAGCGGGCATAAAAAAACAGGACGAAAGCAATTGCCGCCAGCGCTGGCAATCGCACGCCGAACGTTATCCACACGACAACCGCTGCAATTGTCAGCAACCCGGTGATCGCCGTGAATGCTGCTAACACGCGAATTTGCTTCATTGTAAAAACCGGCGCAGCGTTTCCCCATGCTTCGACTTCTTCGGTGTGAACGCCCGTGCGGACTTCCGCGCCAAGCAGCGCCAGGTCTTCGCGCAAATCCAATCGCGAGCGCAATTCTTCGACGGCGGCTTGGCGCGCGCGAATTTCCGCAACGTCGGCGGGCGATTTCAGCCACGCGGCCAGCTTCGCTTCACCAGCGCGAGTGCGCGCAGTCGAGAGCAATTCAAACAACGAACCTTTGCCAAATAAATCCAGGTCTTCGGCATACGGGTGGAATTTGTCGGCGAACTGTTCGCCCATTTCCCCTGTGCCCGCCCAATTGTCGTCAATGCGCGCCAAGCCGCGTTCGTAAAACTTTACCGAGCGGCTCAGCCGTTCGATTTCGCCGAGCACTCGCTGGTGAACGACCATCAATGCGATGAAGGTGACCACTGGCAAAGCAAGCCACCACCAGGAAACGTGTCCATCAAACGCCGCCACTCCCAGCACGGCAAAGACAACAAACACGATTCGCCGCGCGATCCAAAGCTTGCGGCTGATTTGTTGTTTCGTTTCAAGTGCTACGTAGCACTTATCGAGTCTTTGTGAGTATTCAAAGCGTGGATTACTAGAAGATTTCTCAATCAATGTGTTTGAGGTAGTCATGCTTTCCAGAGTGCCAAGAAAAGAATCGGGGCAAAATCAGGAAGGTGTTGGCCTATTAATTCGAAGTCGGATTGATTTCTCGTAGCCAAGCCGTACCCATGCGACAAAGCAATAGCGGCTACGAACATGTCGCGCCAATGTTTCTGGCGGTCGCTCCTTGATAACCGGGCAAAGACGTGTGCTGCGATAGCAGCAGCTTTTTCTCCCATTTCCAAGACTCCGCAGGTGGACATCAACTGTTCCATGTTTGCGCGATCACGCTGTGATATCTGGTCAAGAGTGCCGGATTTTACCTCTTTCGATTCAAAACCGTTGCGGGCTTCGAAGATTGTCATCGCTGTCAATCTAGGCGGCTGTTTCAAGCATAGCTGGTAATTGCGGATGGCTTCAATGGTATGGGGACGCTGGTTACGCCAATCTGTGAAAACGTCAGTGTCCAACGCCAGCAAAGTGAAAGGAGAGGCATTCGCCGTAGCCATTAGTCATCTCCTTCTGGCGCGTCGAATGAAAAAGCTTCTTCGTCAAGTTGAGGTTTAGCAGTGACCTCGTCAATTTCCTCATCAGTCAAGTCAGCCAATGTTGAAGCAGCGAGTTGATTGACGGCTTGAAAAAACTGCTCGTCTAGTTTGTTCTCAAGTGCAATTAACTCGGCTATGCGTGGTTCCCAGTCGTTTGCTGGCAACACAGGAGTTTCGAAGAACTGATAGGTGGCTCTGCCACTTAGCGATCTGATTGTTGCCTGGAAAGCGTGTCCTTCCGGTTGTTGAAGCGCATGGCTTACCTCATCCGAATTTACAATCACCGCGTTTTGAACAATGACGTCTACCTGCCCCAAGCTTACTTTTTGTTCGAGCAAAGGATGCTGTAAGCAGCCAATTTCAATTACAAATGGATGAGCGCCATCTATTCCGGCCAAGAGCGTACGAGCTTGTTCGTTGACGGTAAGCGCGAACGAGTCTTGCCAGAATGGCCAGTCAAAGATTTTTTCAGCCACAGCCCGGTAAACAAAGTTAATGTCAGATCGCTGGCTCTCAGATAATTGCGATTGAACAGGGAACTGTTGGTGGAAAGCCTTTTCAGCCACCATCAACTGGTATGCAAGTTGTCTCCGTTGCAGGAATTTACTGACTAACCTTAAGGAGTCAGTAAAGTGTGCGTTTGCTGAGAACTGTATCTCCGATGCTTGCAGTGTGGCAGATTTATCCAGCATCAAAAGTGCTTGCAAAGTCGCAGCGAAGAAGTGCGCGCGAGCCTGCTCAGACGTGATTTCAATCCCGACAGTCCCTTCAAAGATAACCTTTTCTCTGCTGTTAATCTGCTTAGCGGTCATTTTCCAAACTAAAGCCACTCCTTCATCTACTTCTATCCTCAGTGTAAGATGTTGTTTGTCAATGACTAAGCTTGATTTCATCAAGACGGGTAACCTGTATCCGAACGTCGGAAAAGCCAATTCGGCTGGCGTGTTGCGGATACTAGCCGGGGCACGGAGGTTAAGAAGATGGGACGAGGCTGGAAGAAAAAAATCCGATGAAACTCCATGAAAAACTTCCGGCTCTCTTTGCAAAGTAAGACCAGCCATTATGCCCTGATGTGTTCCTAGTTGAAGAGTGCGCGTGCTAGCGATCATAAAATTACCTCAAGTGGATTCTAGAACCTGCCTCTCATTGAGACAAGACGCTTCATCGGCTGGAGTTGGTTTCTTTTGGCAAGGCGAACGCCACATAACTGCCACCTGACGCCGAGCCTTTACCGCCGCCGCAGGCGATAACGATGAATTGGCGACCGCCGACTTCGTACATTGCCGGAGTCGCGTTGCCCGCCGCAGGCAACAACGTTTCCCACAGCAGTTTGCCGGTCAGTTTGTCGAAGACG
>JAEUQP010000668.1 GCA_016789645.1 Acidobacteriota bacterium
GGACGGCTGGCATATTTGACCAGCGTGCTGCGCTGGGATGTGCCGAAAGTGCAAACGTACATGCGCCGAATCAATCCGGCGAATATGCAATTCGTTCAACGGCTGGGCGCGCGACGGTTGCATTTCACCGCCGTCAGCGAAGTCATCCGCGACACGGGATTGCCGGGCGGAGGCGAGTGGAGCGTGATTTACAATTGCGCGCCGGTCAACGAATACCGTTTCAATCCGAATGTTGATCCGGCCACTGCGCCGCTGGTGTTTTTGGGCAGGTTGGAACGCTGCAAAGGGTTGCATTCCGCCATTGAAGTCGCCCGGCGGGTGAATCGCCCGCTGCGAATTGCCGGGAATCTTTCGACCTTGCCTGAAGAACTGGATTACTTCCACCGCGAAATCGAACCGCAAATTGACGGCAAACTCATCAGCTACGTTGGCACGGTGAACAACGAACAGAAAAACGAATTGTTGGGAACGGCGGCGGCGATGCTGTTGCCAATTGAATGGCTGGAACCGTTTCCTGTCGTGCTGCCTGAATCGCTGTTGTGTGGCACGCCGATCATCGCCTTTCGCCAGGGCGGCGTCCCCGAAGGCATTGCTCACGGACGCACGGGCTTTGTCTGCGACACGGTGGAGGAAATGGCCGCGCTGGTTGCCCGCTTACCCGAACTGGATCGCCACGAATGCCGCCGCGAAGCCGAACGCCGCTTCAGCGATGCCACGATTGTGGATGAGTATGAGCGACTGTATCGCAGGCTTCTTGGTCTTGAGTAACCACTGTGAATGAAACGGTCAAAACCATAGATGACATTAAGAGCATTGAGGTTCTGCAACTGAGTCCGCCAATTTTGGTGCAAGGTCAAAAATCGTTGCGCTTGCTGTCGCTGGATGTTTTGAGGGCCGTAGCAGTGTTGCTCGTCCTAGGTAGGCACATGATGTCGCCACCGCTTGAATGGGCGGAAGGGCAAAGGTTGATTTTCAAGGCTTGGCAGAGAGGCGGCTGGGTGGGGGTTGACCTGTTTTTTGTTTTAAGCGGGTTTCTTGTTTCGCGGCTACTATTTTCGGAATTCCAAAAATACGGGCAAATTTCTGCTGGTCATTTCTATTTAAGACGTGGACTAAAAATATACCCGGCATTTTATGTTCTACTTGCTGTTTCATTGATGGCCAAAGCCTTACTGAATGCCCCCCCTTCTCTAAAATCAACGCTAGCTGAATTCTTCTTTGTGCAAAATTACTTCCCAGGTATTTGGAATCACACTTGGTCATTGGCAGTTGAGGAGCATTTTTACCTGATGCTTCCCTTATTGCTGAAGTGCTTTGTGAAGTTTGGCAATAAACCTGAACCGTTTAGAGGCTTGCCAAAATTGATTTTGCTGGTCGTCGTTGCAATTTTAGGAGGTCGGTTGGTCAGTGCATATCTTTGGGGATATGGCCATTATTCTCTTCAGTTCCAGACTCACAGCAGGTTGGATGGGTTGCTGATCGGAGTCTTAATCGCCTGGCTTTACACATTTCGGCATGCATGGCTGTGTGCCGCTTTTTCTCAGGTGCGTCATTACCTGATCCTGACAGGCTCGCTGCTGCTTTCCATCGCTTTTGTTGTTTCGCTTGATAGCTCCCCTCTCATATACACACTTGGCTTCTCTGTTTTTGCTTTGGCAAGTAAGTGCCGCAATTCTGATTGGCGCTTTGATGAGTGATTTATCTGCTGTGCCAGCAGCGCGTTTTCTTGGATTCGTTGGTTCGCATTCGTACTCAATTTATCTTTGGCATTTGCCGTTTCTGTGGCTCGTTTTGAAGGTGGGAAGATCAATTGGTTTTGGAACAAATTTTTGGTTGCAAACCTTGATTTACATTGCAGGCAGCTTGGCAATTGGAATCATCATGGCTCAATTGATCGAATATCCATTGCTGAAACTGCGAGACCGTTGGTTCCCGTCGCGATCAGTTATTGAAGTTAATGAAGTTCCGATGAGTGTCCGCGCCAATTGAAACAAATGCCGCCGCGAAGCCGAACGCCGCTTCAGCGATGCCGCGATTGTGGATGAATATGAGGAGCTTTATCGCCAACTTCTTGGGTAACGATTCTAATGACATTTAAGCAGCGTTTAGGACAATGGTTTTTTCCTCGAATGCCTATCACCCGATTTCTGTTCGACCAGCTTCGGGTTGAAGCAAACGCTTTGTATCAGATGATGGCCAATCACTTCAGCCCAACACGTCGCCGTTGGCTTAAAGATATTCGGCTAAGCCGCAATTTGCGTGTGAACGTAGCGTGCGGTCCGCAAATCCTTCCTGATTTTGTGAATCTGGATTTAGTGCCATGTCATCGCGATGTTTTAGGGTGGGATTGCCGTTGGAGCTTGCCAATGGCTGACGAGACCGTCGCTGGCATCAGAGCTGAACAATTCGTCGAGCATCTGGAACCGAGGGAGGAATTGCCAGCTTTTCTGAAAGATTGTCTTCGAGTTTTACAGCCGGGCGGAATTTTACGTGTCATTGTCCCTGACGCTGAGCGGTACTTGCAGGCTTATTGCCGTGCGGATTTGTCCGGGTTTCGTGAATTGGCCGTGCCTGATCCCTTTCCAGAAGATTTGCCTACGCGAATGGACATCATCAACCACGTTTTTCATCAATGGTCGGAACATCGTTGGGGATACGATTTTGAGACTTTAGAACACCGGCTTAAGGTAGCTGGATTTTGCCAAATTCGGCGCGCGGCTTTCCGGCAATCGCTCGATCCGAAATTGGCCAATGATCGGGATGTTCATGCCCCATATTCACTATATGTGGAAGCAGTGAAATGAAAGAACTGCCTGAAGGATTTTGGTTGAATATCGGTTGTGGCCCAAGCAATCCATCTGGTTGGGTGAATCTGGACGGTTCGTGGCAAGCGCGTCTAGCTGGGAATGGAATTGCTTCATGGCTGGCTTGCCGACTGACCGGACGCGATGCTGGAAATTGGCCAAGCGGAATTATTCATCGCGATATTCGCAAAGGATTGGGATATGCGCCCGGAACGGTTGCGGTTGTTTACAGCTCCCACACTTTAGAGCATCTGTTCCGCGAGGAAGCAGTCAGTTTGATGCGAGACGTTTATCGCGCGTTGAAACCTGGCGGTGTTTGCAGAATCGTCGTTCCTGACTTGCGCGCTATCATTGATTGGTATTTAGAGCATGCGAATCTGCCCGCAAGTCAGAAAGCATTGCCCAGCAGCGACCTGCTGATGGGTATGTTGTCTGTACACTCTCGATCAAATCCTGCCAATACCAAAGGAGTTTGGGGGTGGTACCGGCGTTTGACCAATTTTGAAGAACACAAGTGGATGTACGACGAGGAAGGGTTGGAAAACATTTTTCTCGAAGCAGGTTTCAGCCAACCTGTCGCCAAAAATTATCTGGACAGTTTGATTCCTGTTGATCGCTTGCAAGTCGTCGAAAAAGAAGACCGCTTGGCGAACGGGGCAGGCATTTGCGTTGAGGCGCGTAAATGAATGTTCGGCGAGTCTTGATGGTTAGCCCGCATTTTCCGCCCGATACCAGCGCGGGAACGCATCGCGTTCGGTTGCTGGCCCCGCATTTGGCGAAGTTTGGCTGGGAACCAACGGTTGTCACGGTGGATCCGCGCGATTATGAAAGTCGGCTTGATCCGGGATTGGCGGAGTTGGTTCCGCCGGATTTGCGCGTCGTTCGCAGCCGAGCCTGGCCGGTTGGCGTGACCCGGCGGTTTGGCGTTGGCGATCTGGGATTGCGAGCGATGCGCGGGCTGTACCAAACCTGCGCGGATTTGCTCCGGCGCGAACGGTTCGATGTTCTGTTCATCACGATTTATCCCAGCTACCCGGCTCTGTTGGGGCCGCTGTTAAAACGGCGGTTCGGCATCCCCTTTGTGCTGGATTACCAGGACCCGTGGGTTGGTTCGTGGGGCTTGACCGTCGGTGGCGGCGCAAATGGCCAGCCCGATTTCAAAAGCCGGTTGAGCCGGTTCATCGCCACGCGGCTGGAACCAATGGCCGCGCGCGCCGCTGACGCCATCACGGCAGTTTCTGCCGGAACCTACGAAGCGATAGGTGAGCGGTATGCCGGTTTCGACGACAAACTGTATGCGGCAATTCCGCTCGGCGGCGAACCGGCGGATTTCGATCATCTTCGCAGGTCGCCGCGACCGAATCCATTTTTCGATGCCGATGATGGGCGTTGCCACGTGTGTTATGTCGGGACGTTGTTGCCGCTGGGATTTGAAACGCTGCGGGCGTTGCTGAAAGCAGCAGCGTTGTTGCGCGAACGCCAGCCGGAGCTGTACCGGAAATTGCGGCTGCATTTTTTCGGAACGAGCAATCAAGCCATCAAGATAGAAAATTTTTCGTCCACGAAGCCACACGAAGAAAACACGAAGGAAAAATCAAACAGGATGAACACGATTGGTTCAGGATTTACAGGAACAGATTATCTTGTAAATCCTGAGCAAAAATCTTGTTCATCCTGTTTTGAAGAACACGGCGATGCGCTTCAGCGAGTGTTGCCGGTGGCGCGTGAACTTGGCGTGGCCGATTGCGTGACGGAATTTGCGCCGCGCATTGATTACCTGGACGCGCTGACCGTGCAGACCCAGGCCAGCGCAATTTTGATGCTCGGCAGCAGCGAACGGCATTACACCGCCAGCAAACTGTATCCGGGGTTGCTGGCACGGCGCCCGATTCTGGCGCTGTATCACGAAGCCAGCAGCGTGGTCGAAATCCTGCGCCGCGCCGCGCGCCCGCCTTCGGTGCGCGTCGTCACGTATGGCGACACGGA
>JAEUQP010000670.1 GCA_016789645.1 Acidobacteriota bacterium
ACGCACGCCTTACAGTTTGGAAAGCGGCGGCGCGGACAGCGGGCTTTGGAAAACGACTGATGGCGGCGAAAACTGGACGGACATTTCGCGCAATCCCGGAATGCCAAGAGGAACGCTGGGACGCATTGGCGTTGTCGTTTCACCCGCCAATTCCGAACGCGTGTACGCCATCGTCGAAGCGGAAGAAGGCGGCGTGTTTCGCTCCGATAACGCCGGAGCAACCTGGACGCGCGTCAGCGCCGACCGTAACCTGCGCCAACGCGCATGGTATTACACGCACATTTTTGCCGACCCGAAAAACGCCGACACGATGTACGTGCTCAACGTAGGCTTTCACAAATCCATTGATGGCGGGCGAACGTACACCTCGCTGAATCCTCCGCACGGCGACAACCACGATATGTGGATTGCACCGAATGATTCCAATCGAATGATCAGCGCCAACGATGGCGGCGCGAACGTCAGTTTCAATGGTGGCGTCAGTTGGAGCGAACAGGATCAGGCTACGGCGCAGTTTTACCGCGTCTCGCTGGACAACGATTTTCCGTATCGCGTTTACGGCGCGCAGCAGGACAATTCCACCGTTCGCATTGCCAGCCGCACGACCGGCGGCGGCATCACCATCCGCGATTGGGAAGAAACCGCAGGCAGCGAATCCGGTTGGGTCGTAGCGTCGCCGAAGGATTCCAATATCGTCTTCGGCGGAAATTACGGCGGATTGCTGGAACGGCAAGATCATCGCACCGGCCAATCGCGCGACGTGAACGTCTGGCCGGACAATCCCATGGGCTGGGGAGCGGAAGGCATGAAGTATCGCTTCCAGTGGAATTTCCCGATTCACTTTTCACCGCACGATCCGAACGTTTTGTACACAGGCGGCAGCCACGTTTTCAAAACGCTGAACGAAGGCCAAACCTGGACGACGATCAGCGGCGATCTGACGCGCAACGACAAATCCAAACAAGGCCCTTCAGGCGGCCCGATCACCAAAGACAATACGTCGGTCGAGTATTACTGCACGATCTTTACGATGGCCGAATCTCCCGTGACCAAAGGCGTCATGTGGACGGGCAGCGACGACGGTCTGGTTCACGTCACGCGCGACAGCCACGCGGCGAAACCTACGTGGGAAAACGTGACCAAAAACATTCCGGGCATTCCCGAATGGGCGCAGATCAATTCGATTGAAGCTTCTCCGCACGATGCCGGGACGGCTTACTTCGCCGCGACGCTGTACAAAGCCGACGATTTCCGTCCATACCTGTACAAAACCAACGATTACGGCAAAACCTGGAAAAAGATCACCAACGGCATTCCCGAAACCACGTTCACGCGCGTCATCCGCGAAGACCCGAACCGTCGCGGATTGCTGTACGCCGGAACCGAAACCGGCATGTATGTTTCGTTCAACGACGGCGAATCGTGGCAATCGCTGCAACTGAATTTGCCCGTCGTGCCGATCACCGACATCGCCGTTCATAAACGCGACAAGGATTTGGTCATTTCCACGCAAGGCCGCAGCTTCTGGATCATTGACGATCTGCCGGTGCTGCATCAGTGGAAAGACACGGTCGCTTCGGCGGATGTTCATCTGTTCAAACCCGAAGAAGCGTACCGCATGCCCGGCGGCGGTTTCCGCATTCCTTCGGGCGCTCCAATTGGCGAAAACCCGCCCGCAGGCGTTTCGATCTGGTTCAGCTTGAAAGAAAAACCGAAAGGCGATGTGCAGATTGAAATTCTGGAAGCCAGCGGCAAATCGGTGAAGAAGTTTTCCAGTCGCGCGCCGGAAACTCCGGCTGGCGGCGGAGGCTTTGGACGGTTTGGCGGCGGCCCGGCGCGCGTGCCTGCCGACAAAGGCTTGAACCGATTCAGTTGGGATTTGCGTTAC
>JAEUQP010000688.1 GCA_016789645.1 Acidobacteriota bacterium
CGCGAACCTTCGCCCTGCATCAAAACCGGGAACTCGATGCGATATTCGACCAGCTCGCGCAGTGTTTTCATTTGCGCGTTGCTGGTACACAGCACAAAAGCGCGCCCACGACTGGCATTCAACAGCTTGATGATTTCATTGGCGGCAGCTTCGGTGAAATTCCCATCGCGCGGGTCAGGCATTTTGGGCGGTAAATAGAGCAGTGACTGAGTGGGATAATCATAATTTGATTCGGCGATCAATTCAGAGGCGCGATCGATCCCCAGCCGTTTCCGAATGAAGCTGAAAGAATTGGCCGTCGTCAGCGTCGCCGAAGTCAGCACGACGCTTTCAATCTGACTGAACATCCGGTCGTTCAAAATTCCCGAAGCATCAATCGGCGTCGCCTGCAAAAAGACTCCGCGACCGCGCCGTTCACACCAGTTAACGAAACTGTCATCGCCATTGAGCACGGTGAAATCCAGATCGAATTTCAGTTGTTCAGTGCGGCGGAGAATCGCGTCCATTTCCGGCGGAGCATCTTTGACGCCGGTCAGTTCTGCGCTCAGCCGATCCAGCGATTGCCGCAAGGCTCGAAACCGTTCCCCCGCAGGCGACAAAACTTCCTGCCCATTTCGATCTTTGCGAACAAACATCTGCGGACGAATGACAAACCGGCCTTCGCCGTTAAAGGTAGAAATCGAAAATCCTGATTCGCCACCCAAAAACGTCATCCAGAAGTATTCAGCATGCTTGGCAACCCGAGCAGACACTTTGGTGATTTCGCGCGCCGCATCCACATCAGCAATTGCCAACCGCGAAATGTCATTGAGCAGATCGTCCACCTGATAATTGGAAATTGTCGCGCCAAAGTATTGCGCGGCGATGTCTTCGATCTGATGGGCTTCGTCGAAAATCACCGCGCTGTAATCCGGCAATACCTGTCCCCACTCCTTGTCGCGCAACGCCAGATCGGCGAAAAACAAATGGTGATTGACGATGATGATTTCCGATTCGAGCGCGCGCTGGCGGGCTTTGGTGATGAAACACGAATCAAAGTCCGGGCATTTTTGCCCAATGCAAATATCCGAACGCGCATCAATGTGTCGCCAAAACGAAATGTTATCGGGCAGTTCAACCAACTCCGCGCGATCGCCGGTTTCGCTTTTGTACGCCCAGTTTCTGACCATGTCGAAATAATCCATTTCGTCCAGTCCCTGCAGCACCGGCTGAGATTCGGCGCGTTTCAATCGCAGCAAGCACAGATAATTCGACCGGCCTTTCAGATACATCGCTCGGAATTTTCTGGGCAGGACTTTTTGCAGAAACGGGATGTCTTTATTGAATAGCTGCTCCTGAAGATTTTTGGTGCCGGTGGAAATGATCACGCGTTTACCGGTGGCAATGGCAGGAACCAGATACGCCAGGGTTTTTCCTGTACCCGTGCCGGCTTCGACCAGCAAATGATGCTTATTGGCCAAGGCGTCAGCCACGGCTTCAGCCATCGCCACTTGGCCAGGGCGGTATTCGTAATCGGGATGATGTCGTGCGAAAAGCCCTTGGGGGCCAAATATTTCTTCCATTTCTGACTAAAAATTGAGATCAGAATTTTGTTGCAGCTTTGAAACTACAGTCTAACACACTGCCTAACCACATCAAGAAAAAGCTTTTGGGTATCGTAAGTTGATTCACGTTTAGCTTTACAAGATTTTACCGACTCGCTACTTGACATGATTGTCTGTAACCCGCAACCTGACGATTCTGCGTGACGTAGTGGCAATTGATGACAATCGCGGCCTGTAAAAGGTTAGCCGTTTGCCATCTCCATCCGAAACAACTTCAACAACCAGGAGAATCCATGAAACAGCAAATCTTTGCCCTTCGGTATTTTGTCAGCACCCTGGCCGTGAGCGTGGCGCTCGGGCTGGTCTGCTTGGCCCAAACAGCTTCGCCTGCCAAACCGGCTCAAGCTGCCGCCACAGTTGATCACATTGCAATGATGGTCGCGGACTGGACTCGTGCTCGTGAATACACCAAAGAATATCTGGACGCGATGCCAGAGGACGGCTACAGCTTCAAAGCAGCGCCGGACATTCGCAGCTTTGCCGAGCAGATGCTGCATCTGGCCAATGCCAATTACGCATTTGCCGTGGCCGCAACAGGCGTGGCCAACACGAATACGGTTAATCTGGAAAAAACCGATTCCATGAAAACCAAAGCGGCTTGCACTAAAGCCGTGATGGATAGCTACGATTTCATGATCAACGCGGTCAAAGGCGCTGATGTGAAAAAATTTGGGGAGGCGATCAAATTGTTTGGTCGAGACACCACGCGCGGTGGCGCGTTGGCCAAGGCCTTCGAACATCAAACGCATCATCGCGGCCAGACTACGATTTACTTGCGACTGAAAGGCGTCAAACCGCCCGCAGAAAAATTGTTCTAAGCGGCGAAAGCTTCAGCCTGCAACCAAAAGAAATCGGGTCATCAATTCGCGACAAAACGTTGCGGATGGATGACCCGATTTTGATTTATTCGACTGGCTTACTTTTTCAAGCTGCGTATGTGCTTAACCACGGCGGTAATTTCCGCCGGTTTCAGCTTGCCTTTCCAGGCCGGCATGAATTCGCCTTTGCCATTCTTGATCGCAGCGGCGATTTTCGCGTCCGTGTGGTTTTTCTGCCAGGTAGCATTGGACATATCTTCGATGCCCTGCTTTTGGTATTTCGCCTCGCCGGTGCCATCGGCTTTATGGCATTTGGCGCATTTATCAGCATAGATTTTCGCGCCGTCCTGAAACACCGCAGGCGTCGTTGCCAAACTTCCCACTGACAACGCAATCAGCGCTGCCGCCAATGTGGCAATACAAATAATCGTCTTGAGTTTATTCATCGTAGATTCAGTCTCCTTAGTTTTAGTGCCGGACTTGCCGGGAATGAAAAGGGGTTACTTTAGTTTTAGCATCCACTCGACAATTGCTTTCTTGTCGGCTTCAGAAATATCAGGAAAACTCGCTGGCATTGGTTTCTTCAAGTCGTATGCTCGCGCGTCCTCCATGATCTTGAACAAATCCTCTGCAGTGCGTCTAGGCTTGGCGGACATGCCAGTCAACGGAGGCCCCAGATCAGCTTCACCTTGTCCATTGGCACCGTGACAATCCGCGCAATGTTCCATATAAGCCGCCGGAGCCGCTCCTGATCCCCCAGCGCCAGTTGCTCCAACCATAGCGGTCGTCGCGCCGATAACTTGCGGCTCAAAAGGCGCTTTGAAGAACGCATGCATTTCCTCTTCTTGCTTTTTCAGCTTTTCAGCAAATTCAGGGTTCGTCCGATCCTGATGTCTGGCCAGAAAAATCAATCCAATGGAACCGGCCAGGGTCAACAAGAGCACCAGGCTGGCGATGGGACGCTTGAACGGATTACGTTCCGCTTTGCGATCCAGAAAAGGCAGCAAAAACAAAGCGCCAAAAATCACTCCCGGCAAAACAACCGTCGGAACAATAGACCAGGGGCCTGGGAACCATTTCAGTAATTGAAACAGCGGCATGAAATACCAGGGCGGACGCGCCAGATAATCCGACGACGGATCTGCCACCGGTCCGAGCTCCGCAGGCATTTTCATAGCCAGGTAAACAAGCGTCACGAAGACGACCAGCATGGCCACCGAATCAAAAAACACCTGTTTGGGGTAAAAGCGATCCACCTTGTTATCGTCGCGGTTGTGATAAGGACCTGCCGGCCCGGCTTTTCGAAACAGGCTCACGTGCAATCCGGCCAGCAAGGCCAGCAACAGCGGCAACAAAAATACGTGGGCAGTGAAAAACCGTGATAAGGTAACGGTGGTCAGTTCCGTGCCACCCAGCATGATTTTTTGCTGGATCGGCCCAACGCCGGGAATTTCTCCGGCAATGGAAGTTCCGACTTTCGTGCCGAAATACGCCGCCTGATCCCAAGTCAGCAAATATCCCGTGAAGCCAAATCCCAGCACGATCAGCAGCATCACGACGCCTATGACCCAGACCAATTCGCGTTTCTGCTTGTAGGCCCCATAAAGAAATGTTTGCGCCAGATGCGCAACGGCCAGAATAACCATCGCGCTGGAACCGTAATGGTGAATGCCGCGCAGCAAGGCTCCTCCCGGCACCGCTTTTTGAATGTAAGCGACGCTGGCATGCGCGTGGTCGGCGGTCGGCACGTAATACAGCGTCATGACGATTCCGGTCACCACTTGAACGACGAACAAAAACAACAACGCGCTGCCAAAGACATACGCCCAGCGAGCGCCGCCGCGAATGGGTTCGTTCAAGGCTTCATCCATCAACGCCTTGACACCTGTGCGCTCGTCCACCCAATCCACCAATTGGTCAACTTTGGATTTGTCAGTCATCTCAGCTCAAGACCTCCTTTTGCGGAATGCCCTGCTTGAAATCCTGATACCGAACTTTCAACACATCGCCTTCGACTTTGTATTCCAGCGAATCCAGGCCGCGCGGAGTCGGGCCTCCTTGCGAGTTTCCAGCGACATCCCATTTGCTGTCGTGGCAGGCGCAGATGAACACATCTTCTTTCGCGTTGACGGTGCAACCCAGGTGGGGGCAAACCGCAGTGAACACAGTGACTTTTTCACCGTTGCGAATTACCCAGACCGCTCGTTGCGCCTGAAACTTTCCCCAGCCTGCCTCTTGAGAAACCACGACATTGCGTTTGACAGGCTTGCCTTCGGGAATTTCGGCCACCGGCCCCAGATCAGACCAGTTTTCGACGCCTGCCGCAGATAAGGCAGGCGATACGGCAAACCGTCCGATATTGATTCCAAGCACAGCAGTAATCCCCCCGGCAATTAACCCGGAAAGTACGCCGAGAAACGAGCGGCGCTCGGTGTTGTCTTGTGTTGATAGATGATCCGACATTGAAAAAAATCCTCCTGGGAATCAGCAATTGTGACACTTCCAACCATGCAGACACACTTCACAGCCGAGAAACACGAGTTTGCAGAACTCAGCCGTGGGTCAATGCAATTGTTATCCGTGACTGCTTTTATGATTTTAGAAACCTGTGGTTGAAAGAGCGGCAATTCTTAACTCGACTGGAAAATTTTGCAAATGCCCCGGATTCAAATTTCACGTCCGAAAATGGCGAGACGGATATCGCTTCATCCATTACACTTCAATTATGGTCATGGATCACAAAAGTTGTTACCAGGCGGTGTTGTCGCACGACGCTCGTTTTGACGGAGTGTTTTTCGTCGGCGTTTCCAGCACCAAAATTTACTGCCGTACGGTTTGCACGGTGAAAACGCCTCGACGCGAAAATTGCAGTTTCTTTTCGACGGCTGCTGCTGCCGAACAAGCCGGATATCGTCCCTGCTTGCGTTGCCGACCGGAACTCGCGCCGGGCAATGCGCGCATTGATGCCGTCAGTCGGTTGGCCGCTTCGGCGATCAATCGCATCGAAGATGGTTTGTTGACGGAAAAACGGCTGGATGAATTCGCCGCCGAAATGGGCGTCACTGATCGGCATCTGCGCCGAGTCATCCAAAGCGAGTTTGGCGTTTCGCCCATCGAGTTGATTCAAACTCAGCGGCTGTTGCTGGCCAAACGATTGTTGACCGATACCGATTTGCCAATCACCGAAATCGCATTTGCCAGCGGTTTTGCCAGCTTGCGACGGTTCAATGCGTTGTTCAAAGAGCGGTATCGGTTGAATCCAACCGAGTTGAGAAAAACGCGCACAACGGCAGCAGCGGAAACCCTGGTGTGCGAATTGTCCTATC
>JAEUQP010000715.1 GCA_016789645.1 Acidobacteriota bacterium
ATTCACGACGATTCGAGATTTGGGAACCGAAGGCGCGGATTATGCCGATGTCGGCCTGAAGCAAGCCGTGCAACAAGGCATCATTCCCGGTCCGCGAATGCTGATTGCGACACGCGCCATTGTCGTCAGCGGCAGTTACGGTCCGAAAGGTTACGCGACCGAATGGAACGTTCCGCAAGGCGCCGAAGAAGCCGACGGAATTGATTCGTTGACTAAAGCCGTTCGCACGCAAATCGGCAAAGGCGCGGACTGGATCAAGGTTTACGCCGATTACCGCTGGGGCAAAGCCGGAGCCGCGCCGACGTTCACGCTCGACGAATTGAAGCTGGTGGTCGAACTGGCCAAAAGCGCGGGCGTTCCGGTTGCCGCGCATGCCACCACGCCCGAAGGCATGCGCCGCGCGACGCTGGCCGGAGTCGAAACCATCGAACACGGCAACGACGGCACGCCGGAGGTTTTCCGACTGATGAAAGAAAAAGGCGTCGCGTTATGCCCTACGCTCTCCGTGGGCGATCAGACACGCAAACCCGCGATGATGAAAGCTGCACTCGAAGCGGGCGTGACCATCGCCGCTGGCAGTGATGTTGGTGTTTTTCCGCACGGAGACAACGCGCGCGAATTGGAAGCAATGGTCAAATTTGGAATGTCGCCAGTGGAAACCTTGCGGTCGGCCACTTCGATCAACGCGCGAGTTTTGCATCAGGAAAATCAGATCGGCTCCGTCAAAGCCGGTTTGCTGGCGGATTTGATTGCTGTCGAAGGCGATCCAACCCGCGACGTTTCTGCCGTCCGCAAACTCAAATTGGTGATGAAAGGCGGCAAGATATACAAACCATGACCTACAAAACACTTATCTTCTTTGCGACCTTGCTGCTTTGTGCCCTTGGGTTAGCTCCCGCTGGCGCTTCCGCTCAACCCGGCTGGAAAAAGATTTTTGACGGCAAGACGCTCTCCGGTTGGCAAGCGCCGGATATGAGTTACTTCTCTGTTGAAAACGGAGCGATCACTGGCACAACGACTAAAGAACACAATCCGCCGTACAACCAGTTCATTGTCTGGCAAGGTGGCGAAGTCGCGGACTTTGAATTGAAGTTCAAGTTTCGCATCTTCGGCGCGAAGTCCAATTCCGGCATGCAGTTTCGCAGCGTCGTCAAAGACAAAGGTTTGGTTCACGGTTATCAAGCCGATATGGATGGTGCAGGAAAATATCTGGGTGGCATCTGGGATGAATACGGCCCGCGTCGTTCGCTGGCTGGACGCGGCGAAAAAGCTGTCATTGATGAAAGCGGCAAAAGAACTGTCACTCGCTTTGCCGAAAGCGAGTCGTTGTTGAAAAACATCAAGATGGAAGACTGGAATGATTACCACATCACCGCCATTGGCTCGCGCATTACGTTGCGCATCAACGGCCAGGTGACTGCGGAACTGGACGACCGCGAAACCGGCAAAGCCGCTCGTTCCGGCGTGCTGGCCATGCCCATCATTCCCGGCGAACCGATGAAAGTGCAGTACAAGGACATTTACCTCAAACAAATGGGAGAAAAACGATGAGCACCAACAAACGCAGAGACTTTTTGAAAACGTCAGCAGCGGGTTTGGGCAGCACGATGCTGCTGTCTGCTTTTCCCGCTTCGGCCAAAGTAATCGGAGCCAACGACCGCATTCGCGTCGCGGCCATCGGAACCGGCGGGCGCATGCGTAGCTTGCTGAACAATTTCAAAAAACAATCCGATGTCGAGATTGTCGCGCTGTGTGATGTGTACCAGCCGAATCTGGAACGCGCGGCTTCGACGCTGGAGCTTTCCAGCGCCAAACAACTCAAAGATTATCGCGCGGTGCTGGACGACAAAACCATTGATGCGGTTGTCATCGCTACGCCGGATCATTGGCACGTCAAAATCACTTCAGACGCTGTCGCCGCGGGCAAGGATGTGTATGTCGAAAAACCCATCACCCACACGCTGGAAGAAGGCGCAGGCATCATCAAAACCGTCGAAGCTTCAAAGCGCATGGTGCAGGTCGGCATGCAGCAACGAAGCTGGGAGCATTTCATTGATGGCAAAAAGATCATTGACGAAGGCACGCTCGGCCAACTGACAACCGTGCGAATGTGGTGGTATCAGAACTACCCGGCCAGCGGGCATTCCAGCAAACTCGCCTTTGACAAGCTCGACCAGAAAGCCTGGCTCGGCAAAGCTCCGGCGCAGGAATTGACGCCGCAGAAATTTTACTGGTGGCGCTGGTACTGGGATTTCGGCGGAGGCGCGCTGACCGATTTGATGTGTCATTGGATTGACGTGGTGCATTGGTATACCGGAGCCACCACTCCGCTGACAGCCACAACCATTGGCAACCGGTACGTGCTGGATTGGGAATGTCCGGACACGATCAATTGCGTGTTGGAATATCCCAAAAACTTCACGGCCAGTTATCACGGTTCGATGAGCAGCAGCATTGACGATGGCGGGCTGGAATTGCGCGGCACCAAAGCGACAATGAAACTCGACCGCGAACGATTGGCTGTGTTTACCGAAACCGGTCAGGGCTTCACGCGCGCGGGCGAAGCCAAGCCGAAAATCCTGATTGAATCCAAAGGCGACGGAACCGCCACACACATTCGCAACTTCCTGGATTCGGTGAAAAGCCGAAAAACGCCGACTGCCGACATCCGCGTCGCCGTCGAAGCCGCGCGCGCCGCACACATTGGCAATCTGGCATTGAAACAGGAACGCAAAGTTCGCTGGAACGCTCAACAAGCAAAACTGGAAAGCTGAGGATTGGACACCATGAAACAATCGCAACCAACTCAAGAAACCTCGAACGTCAGCCGTCGCTGGTTCATTGAACAATGCGGCGTAGGCTTGGGCGCGCTGGCGCTGAATCATCTGTTGACCCGCGAAGGATACGCTCAACAAGCGCAAAACCCGCTGGCGCCGAAAAAGCCGCACTTCGCGCCGAAAGTCAAAAACGTCATTTTCCTGTTTATGGCGGGCGGCCCCAGCCACATGGAGTTATTCGATAACAAACCTACGCTGGCGAAGTTTGACGGCACATTGCCGCCTCCAGATTTGTTGAAAGGCTATCGCGCAGCGTTCATCAATCCGAACTCGAAGCTGCTGGGGCCGAAGTTCAAATTCGCCAAACACGGTCAGTCAGGCGCAGAAATTTCCGAGTTGTTGCCGCACACGGCAAAAATCGCCGATGACCTTACGATCGTCAAAGGCATGGTCAGCGATGCGTTCAACCACGCTCCGGCGCAGTTGATGATGAACACCGGTTCGATGATTTTCGGGCGACCGAGTTTCGGAGCCTGGACGATTTACGGCATGGGCAGCGAAGCCGAAGACTTGCCCGCGTTTGTCGTGTTTAGCACCGGCAGCAAGGGCCCCAGCGGCGGCAACAGTTGTTGGGGCAGCGGATTTTTGCCAACCGTGTATCAAGGTGTGCAATTCCGCACTGTCGGCGATCCGGTTTTGTACCTGTCGAATCCGCGCGGCGTAGACGCCAAGCTGCAACGCGATTCGCTGGACACGATTCAGAAACTGAATCGCATGCGACTGGACACCGTGGGCGATCCGGAAATCGCCACGCGCATCAATTCGTTCGAGATGGCCTACAAGATGCAATCCAGTGCGCCCGAACTGATGGATTTGAGCAAGGAACCAAAACACATTCTGGAAATGTACGGCGCGGAACCTGGCAAACCTTCATTCGCCAATTCGGTGTTGATGGCGCGGCGATTGGTCGAACGCGGCGTGCGTTTCGTCCAGATTTATCACGAAGCCTGGGATCAGCATGGTTCATTGGTTCGCGACTTGACGAAAAACTGTTTGGACACAGATCAAGCCTGCGCCGCATTGGTCAAAGACTTGAAACAGCGCGGCATGCTCAAAGACACGCTGGTCATCTGGGGTGGCGAATTCGGACGCACGCCGATGGTGCAAGGCGGCAGCGACGGGCGCGATCATCATCCGAA
>JAEUQP010000748.1 GCA_016789645.1 Acidobacteriota bacterium
TCATCAAGCCGGAAAGGGGTTATTCCCAATCGCCAAGCTTGATCTTCTTTTTGATCTTTTTGCCGACCAGTTCTCGTTTCAAGGGGCTGAGATATTCAATGAACACTCTGCCGTTGATGTGGTCGGTTTCGTGCAGCACGCAACGCGCGGCATACCCCGAAACTTCAAACGTAAATTCCTTGCCGTTGAGATCAATCGCCTGAACCGTGACGATTTCAGGACGTTCGACTTCCAGGTAAATTCCCGGAAAGCTCAAACAGCCCTCTTCGCCAACGACGTTGCCTTTGGCGTCAACAATTTTGGGGTTGATGCAAACGATGCGCTCTTTTGATTCTTTGCCTGCACTGACATCCATGACAAACAATTGTTTGGACAGCGCCACTTGTGGCGCAGCCAGCCCTACGCCTTTGGCTTCATACATGGTGTCAAACATGTTTCCGATGAATTCAGCCAGTTGGCCATCTATGTTGGTCACATCTTCGCCCGGTTTTTGCAGCACCGGATCGCCATATTTCACAATTGGTAAAATCATCTCAGTTTTCCTGCTCCTCCTCTTCACTTTCTTCTGCAAATCTTACGCGGCGATAAATATCAGCCAGTGTCATTGTCACGCCGACCGAATGGAAGGTCACGTCTGATTCCGGTTGATCAACGACCTGGCACTGCCATACGTCATCGGCCCGGTCATGCCGATAAACTTCCACGCGAACGGTCTCCTGGGAAACGATGACGTATTCGCGCAACCCGGGAAGCCTTTGATAAGCATTCATTTTTTCAATTCGATCATTGCGCGCTGTGCTTGAAGACAACACCTCAACAATCATCACCGGGTTTTCAATAATATAGGCGTCTTCATCTTCTTCCGGCTCGGTACAAGTGACGACAACATCCGGATAGTAATATCGAGTCGGGCCGACTTTGACCTTTATCCCCTCAAAGAAGGCTTCGCACTTGCTGCTTTCAAGCCCTTGAAGCAATTTCACCAGAATATTCGAACCGACTCGGTTATGATTCTTGGACTCGCCCGCCATCGCAAAAAGCTGTCCGTCCACATATTCGTGTCGAATCGGGCTTGCTTTTTCGTAGGCCAAGTATTCCTCGACTGTCCAATGCCTGTTGGCTTCAGCTTCTTTCAATTTTCGTTTTGCTTGAGCCATTTCAGTATTCCTTCACCTGTTGCAGGTAACTATCATAATTTCGCTTCATTTCGCGCAGCGAATCGCCGCCGAATTTTTCGCGCATGGCATTGGCCAGAACAATCGCGACCATGGCTTCGCCGATGACGCCGGCAGCCGGAACCGCCGTCACGTCCGATCGTTCGAAATCGGCTTCCATCACCTCTTTGGTTTCGATGTGAACGCTGCGAAGCCGTTTTCTGAGCGTGGCGATCGGTTTCAGATAACCGCGAACGCGCAACTCTTCGCCGTTGGTCATGCCACCTTCCAATCCTCCAGCGCGATTGGACATTCGGTAAAAACTCTTTTCATCGGCATTGTAGCCAATTTCGTCGTGGACCTGAGAACCGGGCAATGCAGCATTGGCGACGCCTTCGCCGAGTTCGACGGCTTTGGTGGCGTGGATGGACATCACAGCCTGAGCCAGTTGTCCGTCCAGTTTCGCCGACCAACTGGTGTGCGAACCCAATCCTGGCGGACAGCCTTTCGCCACAATTTCAAAAATGCCGCCGAGCGTGTCGCCTTCTTCAACGCCCGCTTTATCAATGCGAGCAATCATCTCGGCTTCGGCTGCTTTATCCACACAACGCAACATCGTGTCATCGTACAGGGCTTTGATTTGATCCCAACCGGCATCTCGATTGGCAATGGAAATTTCGCCTAGCTGAATGACATGACTGGCCAGTTCGATGCCGAATTCGCGAAGCAACTGTTTGGCGAAAGCTCCGACAGCGACGCGCATTGTCGTTTCGCGGGCGCTGGCGCGTTCCAGAATGTCGCGCAAATCGCGACGGTCATATTTCAATCCGCCAACCAGATCGGCGTGCCCGGGTCGCGGACGAATGACTTTGCGATCGCGTTCAATAGGTTGTTCCGGCTTTTCGGCAGCCATCACTTCCAACCAATTTTGAAAATCCCGATTTTCGACCATCACGGCAATCGGCGAACCGAGCGTCTCTCCGTGACGTACACCGGTCAGGATTTGAACCGTGTCGGTTTCGATTTTCATGCGTCCGCCGCGTCCGTACCCTTGCTGACGCCGCCAAAGTTCGTGATTGATGAAGGTTTGATCTACTGGCAATCCGGCAGGAAGACCCTCGATGGTGGCGACTAGCGCGCGTCCATGCGATTCCCCAGCGGTTATGAAATTAAAGATAGGCATCTGTTGAAATCTGAACCAATGTAAATTGAGTTTAACAAGCTCGAAGTATAAAAGCCGTATCAATGATGGGCAAATACAGCGCCTTGAAAAATGCTTGCTTGACGCTCTGTTAGACCGTCAACTAGAATTTTCAATCGCTTGTATGACTCTAATCACATCTATGTCACCAACCTTGAGGTAAAAAGCACTCGCCATGAATGCCATCGAAAAAGCACTAACCATGATCTTCGGATCGGCCAACGAACGGCTGCTGAAAAAGCTGTGGCCGGTCGTTGCGACAATCAATGCGCTGGAACCGGAGATCAAACAATTGTCGGATGACCAATTGCGCGCCAAAACCGACGAATTCCGAGCACGATTGGCGGAACGGCTGGAAGGTTCAAACGAACTGGAACCGGCGGCTCGAAAACAGGTCGAACAGGAAGCGCTGAATGAAATTCTGCCGGAAGCCTTTGCCTGCGTGCGCGAAGCTTCGGTTCGCACAACGGGCATGCGCCATTTCGATGTGCAGTTGATCGGCGGCATGATCTTGCACAGCGGACGCATCGCCGAAATGCGAACCGGCGAAGGAAAAACGCTGGTGGCCACTTTGCCGGTTTATCTCAATGCCCTGCTGAGCAAAGGCGTTCACGTCGTGACCGTCAACGATTATCTGGCCCGACGCGATTCCGAATGGATGGGCCGGATTTACAAATTCCTGGGCATGACAGTCGGCGTCATTCAAAACGACCTGGACGATTTCGAACGCCAGGAAGCGTACAAATGCGACATCACCTACGGAACGAACAACGAATTCGGCTTTGATTACCTGCGCGACAATATGAAATTCGAGATTTCAACCTGCGTGCAGCGTGGCCATTATTTCGCCATTGTGGACGAAGTGGACTCGATCCTGATTGACGAAGCGCGAACTCCGTTGATCATCTCCGGCGCGTCGGACGATTCAACCAGCAAGTATTACGAAACCAACGAAGTCATTCCCAAGCTGATCCGCGACGAAGATTATCAGGTGGATGAAAAACAACATCGCGCCACCTTGACCGAATCCGGCATTGAAAAAGCCGAACGAATGCTCGGATACGGCAACCTATTCGATCCGTCGAACATGGAAGTGCTGCATTGTTTGAACCAGGCGCTGGTCGCCCACACGCTGTATCAACTGGACAAGCATTACATCATCCGCGACGGCGAAGTCGTTATCGTGGACGAATTCACCGGACGCATCATGACCGGTCGCCGTTGGTCAGACGGATTGCATCAGGCCGTCGAAGCTAAAGAAGGCGTGAAGATTGAACGCGAAACGCAGACGCTGGCGACAGTCACGCTGCAAAATTATTTCAGGATGTATCAGAAGCTCGGCGGCATGACCGGAACAGCAGAAACCGAAGCCGCTGAATTCGCCAAGATTTATGATCTGGAAGTCGCCACCGTCCCGACGCATCGTTCGATGGTTCGTGTGGATCATCCCGACGTGATTTATCGAACGCTTGGCGAAAAATGGGATGCCGTCGTCGAAGAAATCAAAGAGCTTCACAAAAAAGGCCAGCCGGTGTTGGTCGGTACGGTGTCGGTGGAAAATTCCGAATTGATTTCCGATCAATTGAAACGGGCGGGCATCAAACACAACGTGCTGAACGCAAAGCCGGAAAATGCCGGACGCGAAGCGGAAATCGTCGCTCAGGCCGGTCGCAAAGGCGCCGTTACCATCGCCACCAACATGGCCGGACGCGGAACAGACATTTTGCTCGGTGGCAATCCTGAATTTCTAGGCAAAGAATTGTTGAAGAAGCAGGAAATCAATCCCGACGAAGCTTCGCCGGAACAGTTGGAAGAAGCCATCGCCAAGGTGAAACCTTCCATCCAGGCTGAACATGAAGAAGTGAAAAGCCTGGGCGGGTTGCACATTCTGGGCACGGAACGACACGAATCGCGCCGCATTGACAACCAGTTGCGCGGACGCGCCGGTCGTCAGGGTGATCCGGGATCGTCGCGGTTTTACCTCTCGCTGGAAGACGACCTGATGCGAATTTTTGCCGGTGACCGCGTCAAGGCGATCATGCAACGGCTGGGCATGGAAAAAGGCGTTGCCATCGAATCCAAGATGGTCAGCAAACGCATCGAAGCCGCCCAGAAAAACGTCGAAGGCCACAACTTCACCATCCGCAAACATCTGCTGGAATACGACGATGTCATGAATAAACAGCGCACAACGATTTATTCGTTGCGCCGCCAGTTGTTGGAACAGACAGACCAGCGCGAAGAAATCCAGACGATGGCCGCCGCAGTTCTGGATATGCTGATGGACGATTATCTGAGCCTGGAGGAAATGCCGGATCAGTGGAATTTCGATGCGTTCAAGGTGCAGATCGAATTCGAGTTCGGGCTGGACATCGCCGAAGCCGGACTTGATCTGGAAAATCTGGAACGCGACGAAGTGCGCAAAGCCGTTTGGGACAAGTTGCAGCAGATGTATTCCGAAAAAGAATCGCTGGTCGGCGCCGAAGCGATGCGGTATTACGAACGCATCATTCGGCTGAACATCGTTGATCTGCAATGGAAAGATCACTTGCTGGCGATTGACCATCTGAAAGAATGGATCAACCAGGTCGGTTACGCCCAGAAAGACCCGCTGGTCGAATACAAAAAACAATCCTTCGATCTGTTTGAAGAAATGCTCGACCGGATTGATATGGACACGGTTCGCCAGCTTTACCATCTGCAAGTCACGGTTGAACAACCGCCCGAAGAGCGTGTCCAACGTCGCCCGCGTCGCGGCCAGATTACGTACACCAAAGCCAACGCTTCGGCTGCGCTGGCCGGGGAAGACGAAGGCAAACCGCGCACAGTGGTCAACACCATGCCCAAAGTCGGACGCAACGATCCTTGCTGGTGCGGTTCAGGCAAGAAGTACAAAAAATGCCACGGCGTGGATGCTTGATCTGCTCAAGTTCCTCAAACAGAAAAAAGCGGCGAGACCGAAGAAGTCTCGCCGCTTTTTTCATAATCCGAGTTCTTTGCTTCAAACTCGTCAGCCAAGCCTATCGCTCCGGCACATTGGCGCGGAACCGGCCTTGATCGTCATATAGTCGCTGGTAAATACGCGTATTGCGATAAACGCCTTGCACATACAGCCGCGTTTCGCTCAGTGGAATCGCTTCCACCCAATCTTCGATGTCCATTCCGGGACTTTCCCGAATCCAGCGACGGACGCGCGTTTCGCCTCCGTTATAAGCAGCGGCAACATATTCGAAGCGACCAAAATCGTTTTGCAACTGTTTGACGTAAGCCACGCCAAGCTGAATGTTCAAGACCGGGTTAAACAGATCGTTGGCGGAAATTGCGCCGGCATTGTTCGAACGGGCGACGGCTTTGGCCGTTGAAGGAAGCAATTGCATCACGCCCAACGCATTGGCTCGGCTGCGCGCCATGTGATTGAACACGGTTTCCTGCCGAATCAATCCGGCGATTTGATACGGATCGAGGTTATGGCGGCGAGCTTCTTCCTTGATGTTCGACCACCATTTCAGCGGATAAAACACGTCCCAC
>JAEUQP010000779.1 GCA_016789645.1 Acidobacteriota bacterium
TTGGCGTTGTAACTGGCCTTGTCATCCACCGAAGCATTTGAATGCGTATAAATCAGTTTGTCGTGGTAAAGCTTTTCCAGCACGGCGACATCGGCTTTAACCAAAGCAGTTTCCCATTGCTGTTCCAGCTTCAAAATTTCCTGCTCGACTTTTCCCGTCTGCGCATTGGCGATGACTGCGGTCAGAATCATGACGATCAAACCTCCCAGAATTCGTTTCATTGGTTGTCTCCTAAGTTAAATTTTGATGCGGGTTGTAATTTCTTCTCGCCACTATGTCGTTGGTCATTTACCAACTCAAGGCATGTTCGCTTTTGTCGTGAATTTCCCACCAACTGACTCCCGTTGAGCGTACGCGAATGACTTTGCCCATTCTTTTGGCTTGAGCGCGAAAGGAAGAGTGACGCAACAATCGGCGTGTGTATTCAGCAGCTTCGTCAGCGGGAATATCAAGAAAAACAAGGCAATATGCCATCTGGCATAAATCGGTCTTATAGAAGTCCGCATCACGAGTGAAGAAAGTGGGGCGCTTCAGCCTGTGCAACAATGGGATCACATCGTTCTTGTCTTTCATCCCGCGCCATCCGAGATCAAATCCGATTTGGCGAGAGTGAATTTTGAACTCACGCAACCGCATCGCCTGTCCCTGAACAATGTTTTCGTCAAGTACGATCAAGCAGCCCGCTTTCGTTTCTCGCTTGGCTTAACCGGCGTTTGAGCATTTCCGACTCTATCGATCAAGGCCTGACTGGCCAACTCAACTGCTTCGGCGATTGCCTCGTGCGGCAAGTCGTAAAACTCTTTTGAAATGCTGTTCCAGTCATATCCTTTGGCGACAAAGTAAAGCGCGTCTTTGACCAACAAACGTGTACCGTTGAAAGTAAGCTGGCCGTGGCAAATTTCGGGATCAGAAACAATATACTTCCCCAATTCAATTCGTTTTGCTTCTTTCATAAGATTCCTCCCTATCTGACAGGCTTGAATGTAGCACAACCACTCAAAATTTGATTACAGTTCGTTGAGGATCAAATCTTCGTAATTGTCACGGCGACGAATAACTTCCACGTTGCCGCCTTCTTCAATCAAAACAGCAGCCGGAAAAACTCTGCCGTTGTAAGCGGTCATTTGCGAAGCGGTATATGCCCCAGTGTTAAGCATGGCGATGACTTCGCCAACCTGCACATTCGCCGGCAACAACCGGCAATCAGGCAGATGGCCATCGCCGTGCAGATCGAAATACACATCGCCTCCGTCGCACAACGGCCCGGCCATTCGATACCGTTCGCTGTGCGCTTCGCCCGCACGCGAAGCATTTACCGCGTGGTAATACCAGTGATACAGCACCATCGAAAGCATCAGGTTGTACCCGGCATCGGTCAGCGCCCAGGCTTCGCCGGTTTCGGGGCGCGTTTTGACGTTGCGGACTGTGGTCAGAATCGTTACAGCATCGGCGATGACGGCTCGACCGGGTTCCATGACGATTTCCAATTCGTCCAACAAATGCTCGGCTCCGGCTTCGCGCGCCGAAGCGCGAACGACATCAATCGCGTTGGCCATCATTTCCGCCGCCGTCAGGTTGGCGCCCAGCATTGCGCGTTCACCCTCACTGATTTCGTCGGCGTGCGCTTCGTCGCGCAGGTAATTGACCGGAATTCCTCCGCCAATGTTGATGTGTTGCAATTTATGACCGGTTTCTCGATGCAGCCACAGTAAATGCTCCCACATCGCGGCAAAGGCTGCGGCGTACGGTTCGGGATCGGGCGTTTGCGAACCGACGTGAATGTGCAAACCGACCAGATTGATCGAGTCAGATTTGGCCAGAGCGCGTAACATCATCTCGCGCGCCTGCGAAGGCGACACGCCGAACTTCGATGTGTACAGCGCTGTTTGCAACCCGGCATGCGAACGTGTTCCGACTCCGGCCACCAAACGAACCGTGACGTTGGCGCGCTTGTTTAGCTTGGCGGCGACCCGTTCGACCAATTCCAGTTCAAACGGCGAATCCAGATTGATCGTGTAAATGCCGGCTTCGATGGCTTCGGCAATTTCCTGCTCGGTTTTTGAAATGCCGTTCATTTCAATCTGGTCGGGGCGAAATCCCGCGCGCAACGCTTTGAACAATTCGCCGCCAGAATTGACCTCGACATCAATTCCAGCTTCGCGCACCACGCGCAGCACGCCCAACAGGTTGTTGGCTTTTGAGGCGAAACAAAGTTTCAGCTTCGGGTGATGCGTTTTCGCTTCCAGCAAACGCGCGATGTTGTGGCGGATGCGCGGCGCGGAAACGACAAACAGCGGCGTGTCGAATTCCTCAGCAAGCTTGATCGCGTCAACGCCATTGATGTGCAAATGATTGTTTTTGACTTCCAAATAGCCGGGAATCGCCCAGGCCGGTTGAGTGTTAGCAACTGTCATTTAGGTAAAGGTTCTTTCCTGGCATATCCGCTTCCTACTGGTCGCGGTTCGTGAGTGATGAAATCGCACGAGCGATGATGAAGTTCGAGTTTTGCAATGCCATTTCGGCGGCTTCGCGCGCGGCGTTGGTTTTCACCATGACGATGGCCACGCGCAAATCCCAGCCCGCGGCTTCGAGCGCAGCTTCCGCTGCAGTTTTATCCAAATCGCATTCGGCCATCACCAAACCTGTCGCGCGTTGGCGCAATTTGATGTTGCTGGTTTTCAGGTTGGTCATGCGATTGCCGGTGACATATCCCAGTCGCACCATCGTCATGGTCGAAAGCATATTCAGCGCCAGCTTTTGCGCCGTGCCGGATTTCAACCGTGTCGAACCGGCGATGACTTCGGGGCCAACGATCGGTTCGATGGCAATTTCTGCCGCCGCCGCCAACGCGGAGTTTTCGTTGCAGACGATGCAAATGGTCAGCGCGCCAAGTTGCCGCGCATACTCCACAGCGCCGATGGTATAGGGAGTTCGTCCGCTGGCGGCGATGCCGACCAGACAATCGTTGGCGGTAAAGCCCCGCGCCTGCAAATCCTTCGCTCCGGCTTCGCGGTCGTCTTCGGATGCTTCGACGGCTTTGTAACAGGCGTCGTACCCGCCAGCGATCACGCCTTGCACCAGATCGGGCGACACGCCAAACGTCGGCGGACATTCGGCAGCATCCAGCACACCCAGCCTGCCGCTGGTTCCTGTGCCGGTGTAAAACAACCGGCCTCCGCGTTGCAATCGTTCGGCAATGCCGTCAACCGCATGAGCGATGGCGGGCAAAACTTGTTCAATCGCTTCGGCAACTTTGCGGTCTTCGGAGTTGATGACGCGCAAAGCTTCCAGCGTTGGCAGCCGATCAATCTGTGTTGTGTTGGGGTTGATCTGTTCAGTTGTGGTCATAAAACTACAAGCTCTAAGGCATCGGAATTTCCAGGTCGCGGCAAATTTTCCACACGAGAAAGTCATCAATCTCACGATGACGGGGAACAGCAGAGACTCTGTTATTGGTTCGATTGACGTAGATGGAATGATTGCCGCCTTCACGCAAAAGCTCGCAGCCGTGCTTCAAAAGGTGGCGAATGAAATCAACTCGTTTCATCCAATCTCCAAATCAAGCGCCCACCAGTGAAAAATTCTCTCGAATTGCAATTTGACCTTTGATGGATTCTTCCGCCAATTCCCTGTTGGCTTCCAGCACAAGCGTAACCGCCTCCTGTAGATTTTCCCGTGTTTCCTCCAACGTCTCGCCTTGAGTGTTTGCGCCGGGCAATTCCTCTACAAACCCTATGTAACCTTGCGGCGTTTTCATGAAGACTGCTGTAAAAGTCATAGTGATTCCCTCGATGGTCGTAAAACTATCAAACGTGAATTGACTGCGCCAGTTTCGCTGCGCCAATCACCGGCGGATCGAGCGGCGGAGCGACTTCGGCCTTCGGCGCAACTTTTTGAATTTCTTCGCGCAGCGGGTTCAGGATCAATTCGCCAGCTTCAAACACGCCGCCAACGTAAGCCACGCGGAAGGTGTCGCGCTCCATTCTGAGTTGGTCAATCACGGCCAAAGCGGTTTTGGCCAATTCGCGGGCGGCATCGCACAAGATTCCTTTGGCGACTTCATCGCCTTGCTGAGCCGCCTCAACGGCGATGGGCGACAATTGTGCGATCCGGGCTTGGATCTCGCCTTTCTCTTTCGACGAAGAATCGTAGACGACGGTCGTCAGTTCCGGCGGCGAAGAAACTCCAAAATGCCGCAACACAGGCGCGGTCATGCTGGTGGCTTCACCGCGAAAGTCATACGACATCATGACGGATTCCAGCGCGCGACGACCGATGTAACTGCCGCTGCCTTCGTCGCCCATAATCGGCCCCCAGCCTCCGGCGCGAGCAAAGCGTCCGCGCGAATTGATGCCACATGCAATTGAACCGGTTCCCGCGATGATGACCACGCCAGGTTGATTGCCGGTCGCTCCGGCCAACGCCACGCGAGCATCGGTTTCCAGTTGAATCGCGGGAATCGGCAACGCCGCTTTCAGCGCGTCCAGCATCTGGCGGTGATAATCCGGTTGCGAAACTCCGGCCAGCCCAATGCATGCGGCAACGATTTGGGAAACTTCGATTCCGGCTTCGCGACAAGCATCGTTGACGGCTTGGCGAATGTGGTTGACGGCGTTGTCCAATCCGACGCGCAATAAATTGGCGGCGGCAGATCGGCCTTCGCCGCGAACAGTTCCGGCTTCGTCCACGATGGCCGCGCGAGAATTGGTTCCGCCACCATCTACGCCAAGCCAAAACCGCTGGTGTGTGTGTTCATCAATCGAAACAGCTTCTGATGTCACGGTATTCATACAAATCCACGTTTGTCAGTTGAATTCTTTCTGGGCTTGTTGATCGGCGATCCAGTGACGATTGCCCGACTTCGTAAATCGAATCATAAACTTTGAGGATGAATGAACAAAACCGAAACGTTGATGGCAGCCAAGAAACTTTCTTTGCCGCCTGATGAACGTTGAGGACATTTGCTAGAATGCCGAGCGGATTCAACTGGCTCCTCGGAGGACAAAGCTCATGGCACAAAACAATGGCAACCGTCCTGTAGTTGGCTTGGCACTTGGCGGAGGCATGGCGCGCGGTTGTGCTCACGTCGGCGTGCTGCGCGAATTGGAACGCAATGACATTCCGATTGATTTGCTGGCCGGAACCAGCGTCGGTTCGTTGATCGGCGGAGCATACGCCGCAGGCATGACGCCGGATCAAATCGGCGAACTGGCCATGACCATCAGTTGGAGCGATCTGGGTCGCCCTACGGTTTCGCTGATGGGGTTTTACAACAGCGAACGCACCGAAGAGTACGTCAAGAAAAAATTCCCGATCACGGAGTTTGAAAAAACGCGAATTCCCTTTGGCGCGGTCGCCACCGACATTCAAACCGGCAGAATGGTCGTGTTTACCGAAGGCAGCATGCCGCTGGCCATTCGCGCCAGTTGCGCGATGCCGGTGTTTTACACCCCTGTGATGGTCAACGGGCGAATGATGGTGGACGGCGGATTGGTCGGCCACATTCCGGCTTCGGTGGCGCGAATGATGGGCGCGGACATCGTCATCGCCGTGGACATCAATTCGCAGCATTTACCGATTCCGCAACCGACCAACCTGTTCACGATCATGTCGCAAGCGTTGTCAGTCATGGGACGCAGCGCCGTCAGTTACATTCACGCCGATGCCGATGTGGTCATCCGACCTCAGATTGAACACGTTCGCCCGGACGATCTGTCCAAAGCCGCCGAAATGATTGTCGCCGGAGAAGAAGCCGCTCGCCGTGTGATTCCGAAAATCCAGCGCTTGCTGGCGCCGAAGAAAAAAGGATTTTTCAAACGCCTGTTTTCAAGTCCGCGCCACGACCCTCGCCGCGTGAGCATGTTGGAAGAGGATTGAAAAAAGAATCGGCGGCAAATTGGCTGATTTGCCGCCGAAGTTTGGTGTGTGGTACTTTCCGGTTCAGAGATTTGATAATGCGCGCCCGTAGCTCAGTTGGATAGAGCGCCGGCCTTCGAAGCCGTAGGTCACAGGTTCGAGCCCTGTCGGGCGCGCCACCTTCCTAAAATCTCATTCCCGTCAACAATCGTCATCGCAACGCAGATGCCAGCATCGTCGTGATTTCCCCGCGAACAGTCGTCCAACGATTGTTCAAATCGTTATCCAGCCGAACCCGTTGCCAGACCTGGTTGGTATTGTTCAGGTCCTCCTGGACGCGTTGGGCGCTGCTGCGAATCAGGTTTGGATTCACAGCATTGGCTCGCAAATTGAGCAAGGAGGAATACAAGGCTCCCAAGCTGCTCAGAAATTGTTCCTGTTCAAGCGAAGGCCGCTGCGAACCGATGAAGGTGGGATTGCCATCCGTGCCGATCAGATACCCAATGTTGTTGGCATACTGGCGTCGGATGTAATCCACTTTGGCGGACGCGTTCTGGGCCTGTCCTGCAATCACTGTCGAAGAAGGTGGCGTTGTAGTTCCCCCTCCAGTGCCGGGTTGAGTGCCCGGAGAAAGAACTGGACCATTATTTCCCGAACCGATTGTTCCTCCGGTTCCCCCCGTTCCGCCCGTTCCAGTGGATGGAAAGGTTTGAACGCGAGCATAGTTACTGGTTCCTACCTGCGTGGGGATGCCTACTCGCAAGGCCGACCGACCATTCTTATCCAAAAGCTCCACTTGTCGAATCACGCCACCACGATCTTCCAGACAAACTTCCGGCGAAGGCGTCAGCGTTGATCGCCGATTTTGCAACAACGAATCCGCGCTGGTGCTGGCCGGAGGAGTTCCGCGCAGACGAATTCTGATCGTTGGGCTTGGGGCGAGAGGATCATGGTTGGTGAACACGCGCCACCCCGGCGAAGGAGCTTCAGCATTGATGCGTAACCGTACCGACCCATCCGAATCACGATACGCCGTCACATCGTAAGGATTGAGCGCACCCGGCGTTTGACGGTTCGGATCGGGAGTCGGAGTTGGGCCAATTGGCGGAAAAGGCGTAGGAGTAGGTTGGGGCGGAATTGGAGTGACTTTCGGTTGAAATGCGTTTGCCGGGAACGGTTGCACCAATTCCATGCCAAATCGTTCGCCGGGTTCGATGACAACGTCCTTGCCTTTCATCAGCATGGTGGCCGTTAACCCCGCCGCAGCTCCGATGCCCGCGCCAAGCAGCGCGCCTCCGGTAAAGACTCCAATGCCAGCGCCGAGTCCAGCGCCGCCGCCAATGAACATGATGTCGCGGCGCGTTGGATTGCCGCCTTTGACATAACCTTCTTCATCCAACCGTTTGCGCTCTTCGGCGTCGGCACTGGTCAAGGTTCCTTTAACCGAAACAGGCTTACCATCCAAGTCACGGAAATTGTCGAACACGATGGCAATAATCCCTGACCGGTGCGCCCATTTGGCTTTGCTGACCGACGAAACGTGTCCTTCGACGACGGCTCCGACGGGAATGATCGTTTTCCCGTTGCCATCCACCACCGGGCTATCCACGTGTGCGCGAAACCGGTCGCTCACGCGTGAACTGCCTGAAGACAGCCGGTCATCCATTTTCAAAATGATGATTGTTCCGACAGGAATGGTCGTGGCTCCGGGAGTCAGCGGCGGAGTGCTTTCCAAATCTCTGGCCGGAGCGCGGCCTAATCGTTGCGCGAAAATTTGCGAACTGGTCGCGCTGATGACTAATGACAAGAGGGTGACGGCAAAAACGACTTTCCTCAGACTTCGGGTCATAAAAAACTCCTTGTCAGTTACCGCAATCAGTCATCAACTCCAAGGAGGCTGTTGGCTGAATTCTGACTGCTGACCACTTGGGAAGATTCCGGCAAGAATCCTCGCGTTTCACTTTAGCTTTCGGTTTTTTGTCACTTGAACGCGCACAGTTTACACGTTTCGCTTGCTGGCACAAACGGTTAGTGGCAGAGACTCATTTCAGATGCCGGATTTGTGTTTGTCGCGGGGCAAGGCAAACGCCGCAACCGATTCCTGATTTGTCGAATCGGTTGCGGCGTTTGCCTGAAGAAACGGATGGAGTAAACAGCCGCTCAGCGATTATCTGGCCGGAGCTTTGGCTCTGGCTTTTTTAGCTTTCGCGTTCTTTTTCTGCGCTTTTTCCGCCAATGCCTTTCCGGCGTGTTTGCCATTGCTGGTCTGCGGCTTGGCTTTTACCGCTTTGGGCTTTTCAGATGCTGGCAGCAAAGCCTGGTCAAATACTTGCTGGACGTGCTCGACAAAGACGAACTCCATTTCGCGCTTGGGCTCTTCGGGAACATCTTCCATGTCCTTTTTGTTTTGCGCAGGCAAAATGACTTTTTTGATCTGCGCGCGATGCGCGGCCAGCACTTTTTCTTTCACGCCGCCAATGGGCAGCACATTGCCGCGCAAGGTGATTTCACCCGTCATCGCCACGTTTTTGTGAATCGGGCGACGAGACAAGGCCGACACCAACGCAGTTGCCATCGTGATGCCCGCCGAAGGCCCGTCTTTCGGAATTGCACCTTCGGGAATGTGAAGGTGAATGTCCGTTTTGCTGAAGGCGTCTTCTTCGATGCCCAACTCTTTGGCGCGCGATTTGGCGAACGAATACGCCGCGTGCGCCGATTCCCGCATGACATCGCCAAGCTGCCCGGTCAATTGCAACATGCCTTTGCCGCGCATGGTCAGCGCTTCGATGAACAAAATGTCGCCGCCGGTCGCCGTCACAGCCAAGCCAGTGGCAACGCCGATTTGATCGTGCTTCAGCATTTCATCCAGTTCGATTTTGGCCACGCCCAGAAAATCGCTCAGATTTTCCGGCGTCACGACGACTTGTTCCTTGTCGCCTTCGGCTACGCGCCGAGCGACTTTGCGGCAAATCTTTCCAACTTCGCGTTCAAGCTGGCGTAAGCCGGATTCGCGCGTGTATTTGGCAATGGCGTCACGCAACGCGGATTCGCTGATGCTCAGGTTTTCGGGCTTGATGCCGTTTTCCTCCATCTGTTTCGGCAACAGATGGCGCAGGATGATTTGCAGCTTTTCTTCTTCGGTGTACCCCGACAGCCGGATGGTTTCCATGCGGTCGCGCAAGGCAGGCTGGATGGTTTCCAGCACGTTGGCCGTCGTCATGAACATGGTGTTCGACAGATCGAACGACACGTTCAAGTAATTGTCGCGAAAACTGTTGTTCTGTTCAGGATCGAGAACTTCCAGCAAGGCCGACGAAGGATCGCCGCGAAAATCCGAACTGACCTTGTCAATTTCGTCCAGCATAATCAGCGGATTGTTCGTCCCGGCGGTTTGAATGGCCTGAATGATTCGACCGGGCATCGCGCCGACGTACGTGCGGCGATGGCCACGAATTTCCGCTTCGTCGTGAACGCCGCCCAG
>JAEUQP010000815.1 GCA_016789645.1 Acidobacteriota bacterium
CTGGACGGCAACAACATTCGCGGATTTGTCGGGTTCGAGAAAGCCGATGCTTCAGCGACGAAATCGCTGTACACGGTTTTTCCCTGCGACAGCCAGACGTGGGCGAAATACAGTTTGCCCTTCAAAGCGGCGGCCAGTTACGCGGCGGGTGACGCGCAAGTCGTGTTTCATTTCGCGCACGGCCCGCAGGTGTTTGAATTGGGCGGCATCGCTCTGGTCAATCTGGGCAACACGCCGCCAGTGAATATAACGCCGATTTCGGTCTTGCCGCCGAACGTGTACAACAGTTTTTATCGGTACATTGATTCGCAAGTTGGCGGTTCGACTTCAGTGGTCAATGTCAGCGGGCAGAGTTTTACGCAGGCGATTCAATTCGCGGCCAATGGCGATTCGGATTATGTGTTTCGGTCGGGATTGGGATGGAGAAACGTCACGGCGATCAAAAAGGACGATTTGCTGCTGTTGTCGTTTTGGGCGCGAAAGCTGGAGCCGATGGACACGTCAGTCATTCGTGCTCAGGTTGTGTTTGAGCGCGATACCGATCCGTATGACAAATCGTTCAGCGTCAACTTTCCGAATGATTCGGCGCAATGGCGGTTTTATCAATTGCCGTTCAAGGCGCACACGGATTTTGCTGCCGGGCAGGCGCATCTGGTGTTTCATTTCGCGTACGGGCCGCAGAAGTTTGAAATTGGCGGCGTGTCGCTGGTGAATTATGAGCAACTGGCGACCGCCGCGCAGTTCAAAATCGAGTATTACTATCCCGGACGCGGCGAAGCCAACGCCGTTTGGCGAATGGCCGCGATGGATCGCATCAACCAATTTCGCAAGGGCGAATTGACCGTGCGCGTGGTAGATCGCAACGGCAATCCGTTGCCCGGCGCGCAGGTCTTCGTCCAGCAAACCAATCACGCGTTCAAATTCGGATCGGCGGTGACGGCGCAATTGCTGGCGGGGAATGGCCAGACGGCGGCAGATCGTGAACAATATCGTTCGCGCGTGTCGTCGCATTTCACGACGACAGTGTTGGAAAACGATTTGAAGTGGCCGTTTTGGGAAGAGTGGCAATCGTGGAATCGGCAGGCGACGATGGATACTTTCGCCTGGTTGACCGCTCAGAATCTGACCGTGCGCGGGCACAATTTGATCTGGCCGAGCGCCAACAACTTGCCAGCAGACGCGCGCAACCTGACGGGCGAAGCATTGAAAACGCGCATTGACCAGCATTTCGGCGACATTCTGAAACCGGAGCACGCAGGCGGGAAGTGTTATCAGTGGGATGTCGTCAACGAACCGTATACGAATTTTGACATTCAAGGCCGCATCGCCGCGGGCAGAACGCCCCAATCGAACGGCAAGCTGGGGAATCAGGAAATCGTTCGCTGGTTTCAACTGGCGCGAATGCTCGATCCGCAGGCGAAATTGTTCGTCAACGATTACGACATTTTGGCGGCGGGCGGCGCGGACGTGAATCACCAAACATATCTTTTTGAATTGACGAAATGGATGCTGGAACAGGGCGCTCCGGTGGATGGCGTAGGAATGCAGGGGCATTTTGACCGGATTACTCCGCCAGCGTTGATGCAAACGATCATCGAACGATTTTCGGCTTTGCCGGTGCAATTGGCGGTGACCGAGTTTGACATCAACATGGCCGACGAAGAGTTGCAGGCCGAATACACGCGCGATGTGATGACCATGATTTTCAGTCAGCCGAAGTTCACGGATTTTTTGATGTGGGGATTCTGGGAAAAATCGCACTGGTTGCCGCTCGGCGCCATGTACCGAGCCGATTGGTCATCCAAGCCGAATGCGTTGGTGTACAACGATCTGCTGTTTCGGGAATGGTGGACAAATGCCAGCGGTGAAAGCGACACGGCTGGCCGATTCGCAACTCGCGGCTTCAAAGGTTCGTACAACGTGACGGCAATCTATGGCCGAGC
>JAEUQP010000847.1 GCA_016789645.1 Acidobacteriota bacterium
GCCGGATCAACCGCAATTCCCTGCGGTGTGAATCCCAGATTGAACCAGGCATACCCGCCCATCATTCCGCGCAGCCCTATTGGGGCACGCGCGCTGACCACTAGAAAGCGTTCGTCCAGATAGGGAACCAACGAAAACAAATCGTCTTCGTTCGCGCCGTATCCATGCAACAGCAACAAGAGTGGAGGTTTTTTGCTGCCTTCGATTCGAGGCAACGCCGTGTGATGAAACAAAGAAACGTTATTTGTACTCATTTATGAATCAAACTTTCCGAGATGGATTCAAAATACCGTCGCCAGACTTTTAACCAGGCGCGGTTTCAATCCGACGTAGCCTTGATCGCCCGCCACCAGATCGCGCAGCACTTCGCGGATTCCGCGATGGCGTTTGGCGAATTGCACCATTCGTTCGGTCAATCGCGCTCCGGCAAAGTTGCCGTAATAGAATCGGTCGCTCAACTGCGCCGCACGACGAAGCTCGGCGCCGAATTCGGTGCGCCACATTGGATCGTAATCCGCCACGCGCGTTTTCATCGCTTCGGCCAACAAGTCCGCAGATTTGATGGCGTAATAAATTCCTTCGCCGGTCAGCGGATCCACAAACCCCGCCGCATCGCCAATAAGCGCCCAGTGCCCCGCCGTGTCACACGCTTGCAAACGATCCCAGGTGGAAACATCCAACGCGGGCAAAATCGCCGCATAAAAATTCGTGTTGGCGGTGGTGTTGCCTTCTGCATTGCGAATTTCGCGCGCCGCTGCCGGGTCTTCGGTTTCGATGTACGCCAACAGCTTTTCTTTCAATCGCGCGGGCGGCAATTCCTGATAACCGCTGGCAATCCCGTACGACAAATGATCGTGGCGTGGAAACAACCACAAATAACCGCTGGCGTCATCCAGGTACTTTACGTCTACGCGCGAAACCGGTTTGCTTGAACGCACGTGCCAGCCCAGCGCATAGGCAAAATCTTTCGCCTCGAATTTCACGCCAACCCTTCGCCGAATGACGCTGCTGGCGCCATCGGCTCCAACCAGAAAATCCGCTGTGAATTCGCCCGCCGACGTTTCCAGTAACCAATGTCCGTTGCTGAAATTCGTTTTTTCAACGCGCGCCACGCGAAGTTGCGCGCCTGCGGCAACGGCTCGCTGCCGCATCATCTCGGCGAGTTCGCGCCGCGAATAAATGGCAAATTCGTTGCTGGGCGCAACGGTCAAATCTCTGCCCGAAGCCGAAATCAGCCGCAAACTGGAAATCATTTGCTTCGGCGATTGGCCGTCACGCAAAAATTCAAACTCGCGCAACGCTTTGGACGTGACGCCTCCGCCACACGGTTTTTCCCAGGCCGGGCGCGCGTCGAACAACAGGACTTCAAATCCCTGCTTGCTTAATTCACAAGCCAAATGTGAACCGGCTGGCCCAGCTCCGACAATTGCAACTTTCATTGGATGAATGGAGCGCGGACGTCCCGTCCGCGTTTCAACTTTTTATCGCAACAATTTATTTCGGGCTTCGCGGACGAGACGTCCGCGCTCCGACAATCATTTTTTCGGCGCGGTCGAAGCATACTTCTTCGCCGCGTCTTCAAACTTGAACGGCAACACGTCCGGCACGACGCTGACTTCAGTGGTGAATTTGAACGGATACTTGCCGCCACTGTCGTAAATCAACTCGACAAAAAACGCAGTGTAGCCTTTTTCCGGCTTGGCGACGCGGCCAATGTACGAACCGTTTTTTTCGGCAGTCAGCGGCGTGCTGGTGTACGCCTTGCCGATTACGTCCAGCCGAAAATCCCGCGCGTTTGGATTGGTCGCCTGCCACAAATTCACCTGCGAAGGCTTATCAGAATTGTTGGCGGTCTTCACTACCAGCGAACCGTCTTTTTGCTTCGTCCACGAAAATCGCGGGCGCGGTTTGCCTGACAAAATCGCCTGATAAAAGGCAATCAAACTCTCGGTCGCATCCGAACCCGCCAGATCGTGTTTGGCGTTCGGCACGTAGCGGATGTGTTTTTCCTGCGGCAAATCGCCGTAATAAAACTGCGAATTATCCGGCAGGAAAAACTGATCGCCCGCCGCGTTAATCATGAACTTCGGCATTTTCAGACTGGGACGGTTTCGGTAATGGTACGCGTCTTCGATTTTCAGCACGGCTTGATATTCCGGCGTGCCGATTTTGTGCGGGAACAATCCGTGATTGACGTAATCGTTGAGCGCTGACGAAAAGAATCCCAGCGCTTCAAAATGATGGCGCGTGATGGCTTCGCTGTTCAGCGCGTCAATCACCAGCGGAATAATCGCCACAACGCGTTTGTCCACCGTGCCGACCAACCACGTCGTCCAACCGCGCTTGGAACCTCCGGCAACGACAAACTGATCCACTTTGGTTTTGCCGCCCGCTTCGCTGGCCAAGAATTCCTGAATCGCATCCATCGCGCGAACGCCGCTTTTGACCATCGCCAATCGAACCAGCCAGAAATCGTCTTTGGTCGAAAAATGCTTCACGCGCGTGTACGCGATCAAATCGTCTTCCGAGCGGCCTTTGTCCGGCGAATCGGTGAAATACAGCGGCTGGTTCGGAACCATTCCCAAATCCGCCACAACGGACTGAGTTTCCACAGCGACTTTCGCCGTGCGGTCAGAAATTTTCGTCGGAGCCGGATCGCCGTTCCTCCCTCCGCCGATGAACAACAGCGCTTTGTTGCTGCTGACTTTTTCCGGTTTGACGATGGTCAACCAATGCTTCCAGACCGGACGATCCACGTCCTTTTCGCTGCGCCAGGTTTGCGAAGTCAGCTCCAACACATAACCGCGATACCCTGCGCCTTCGATGGTGTTGACCAGCTTCCAGCCATAAACGGCGTCTTTTTGGGCGATATACCGATCCAGCGCCGTTTGCTCAACTTTGGCTTGAGCCAGGGCTGCAACCGACAGCACACACAAAACGCAAAGCAAACCGAATAACTGCGCGATTCGAATTTTCATAACCAGACCTCTTTTGACGTTGTGGAATGTGACAGCGCCGCAAACCTAACACAGCAACGCCGCTGCCTCAATTCGTCGTTGACAGGGTTTGGCGCGATGCGTACCTTGTGGAACTCCGCCCTGTGGAGCAATTTTTATCAAGAGGATTCCTTTTATGCTGGATGTACATTTTGTCCGAGAGAATTTCGATCAGGTGCGCGAACGGCTCGCCGCGCGCAATTTCGATCCGGCGGCGCTGGAAGATTTTCAGAAGCTAGATGCCGAACGCCGCGCGTTGATCCGTGAGCGCGATGAACTGAACGCCAACAGCAACCGCATCAGCAAAGAAGTCGGCGCATTGATGCGCGAAGGCAAAAAAGAAGAAGCCGAAGCCAAAAAAGCCGAATCGCGTGCGTTGGGCGACAAAATCAAAGCCGCCGAAGCCCGCGTTGAAGAACTGGACAACGAATTTCGCAACATTCTGACCCGCGTGCCAAATCTGGCTCACGAATCGGTCCCGGTTGGCAAAGACGAATCGGCCAACGTCGAAGTTCGACGCTGGGGCACGCCGCGCGATTTCGCCGCCGAAGGCTTCACGCCAAAAGATCACGTAGACATCGGCACCTCGCTTGGCATTTTGGATCAAGATCGCGCAGCGAAAATCACCGGCGCTCGGTTTTCCGTGCTCAGCGGCATTGGCGCAAAACTCGAACGCGCGTTGATCGCGTTTATGCTCGACCTGCATACAACCGAACACGGTTACCGCGAAATGCTGCCGCCGTTCATCATCAACGACGCCAGTTTGTTCGGCACTGGGCAGTTGCCGAAATTCGAGCAGGATTTGTTCAAGCTGCGATTCGAGCGCGACTATTACCTGGCTCCCACGGCTGAAGTCCCGCTGACCAATCTGCATCGCGATGAAATTCTGGACGAGAAAGATTTGACGATCAGTTACACGGCTTACACGCCATGTTTTCGGTCGGAAGCGGGCAGTTACGGACGCGACGTGCGCGGCTTGATCCGCCAACACCAGTTCGACAAAGTCGAATTGGTCAAGTTGACCAAGCCTGAAGATTCCTACGCCGCCTTGGAAGAACTTACCGGCAACGCCGAAACCGTCTTGCAACGACTGGAGCTGCCTTATCGCACTGTGGTGCTTTCTACCGGCGATATGGGCTTTTCGTCGGCGAAAACCTACGACATCGAAGTCTGGCTGCCGAGCCAGAACACGTACCGCGAAATTTCGTCCTGCTCCAACTGCGAAGCGTTTCAAGCGCGCCGCGCCCAGATTCGCTTCAAACGCGAAGGCAAATCGAAAACCGAATTCGTTCACACGCTGAATGGTTCCGGGTTGGCAGTGGGCAGAACCTGGCTGGCGATTTTGGAAAATTACCAGCAAGCGGATGGTTCGGTGAAAGTGCCGAAGGCGCTGGTTCCGTATCTGGGCGTTGAAGTCATCCAGGCTAATTGAGAGATGATCAGCCGCAACGAACGAAGCGGCCAAAATGAATGCTCTTGGGGAAAAAGCCGAACGCAAAGAGAATCGTTCGGCTTTTGGCGGAGTTTGCCAACAGAGGAAGGAAATTCAATCCTTGCCGCCGAGCCGGAAGGTCACGCCGGCGGTCACCGTCACCGGATAGCCGGGCGTGGCGTGGATGCGGGAAACAACCGGCGCTCCGGGAACCAGACGTGATTCAAAAAAGTTCTGCGTCTCGAAATATCGTTTGTCCGTCAGGTTATCCACCGACAGATTCAATTCGACGCGGCGGTTCAATCGTTTGGTGACGCTTAAATCAAGTACGTCGAAACCGGCAGCGCGAATTGTGGGGTCTTCGCCGTCCAATCGGTAATTGCTGATGTGGCGATAACGCAACGAACCGCTGAAACCGTGCCAGCCATTCAACGTCAAGGCCGCATTGCTGATGAAATGCGGCGCGCTGTCCACATAAATTCTCGGCTGCTGACCACGATAAAACGCATTCATCACACGCGTCAGCCCGCCATTGAACGACAGCACGCGCGTCAATTTGATCGAAGTTTTCGCTTCGAAACCATACGCGCGCGTCGGTCCCAGGAATTCAAAACTGCCATCGTCCGGGATGTACACCTGTTCGTTCGACCGATCAATCAGAAACAAATCCGTGCTCAGACTCAGGCGTTTGAAATTGTGCGACGTGCCCACCTGATAAAAGTCTGTTGTTGAAATGCGCTGGCCTTCCGGTTGCTGCACCACGCCGCGCGCGTCCTGGCTGGAAATGCCGCGCCCGTAATTGAAATACACCGTCAGTGGAAGGCGTTCGTTCGGCGTAACGGCAAAATTGAATTTCGGCTGAAAGCGCGACGCACCCCTGATGCCTGAAAGCCCGCTGGAAAATTCCGGCAAAACCCGATCATCTACCTTGAAGCGGAAATGATCGAAGCGAACTCCGGCTTCGATATGGAAATGCGTTCTGCCGGAATCCAGATCAATGCCTTGTTGCACGTAACCGGACGAATTGGTCACGCGTGCGTTGGCTTTGGTGACCACGCTGATCGGCGAACGGCTGACGGAATTGTCCAAACCAACGTTGATCTGGTTGTCGTGAAAATTCGCTCCGGCAACCAGCAGCATCTGCTTGCCGAAGAGTTTGTACGGTTGCAACCACTGCGCGTTGACACCCTGTTGCAACCGGGAATCGTGCTGGATGATTTCGTCGCCGTTCGTTTCGTCGTTCAGAAAGAACGTGAAGTTGGAATACAGGTCAAACAACGAACGCGCGACAAAGCCGTCAATTTTGAACACGCCGCCTTTTTCGGTTTCGCGACGAAAATACGTGCTGACCACTCCTGTGCGAACGCGGCCTCCGTTGTCAGGATCAACGAAGCCGAAGCGATCCAATCGCCCTGCGTTCACTTCATCCAGCGGAATTTGCCCGGAGGAAACGAAATCGTTGCGACCAAAATTGAGCTTGAAACCAAGCTTCGTTTTTTCATTCAAATTGTGAACGTAATTGCCTGTAACGTTGTCGCGTTTGTAGTGCAGCGGATTTTTGAACGGCCCATCAGTGCGCGACGCTTCGTAAGCGATCAAGGCGTCGCCGCGTTTCAGTTCCGGGCTGTAAGCCAGAAAGGAACGAAACGTATCGAACTGTCCGCCCTGAAAGCGAGCCGTCAATTGATCGGGCAAAGATTCTTTCAGCCGGATGTGAACCACGCCAAGACCGGAAAAATCGCCGTATTGCGCGCTGAACGGGCCGTTCAGAATTTCCACGTCCTGCACCAGTTCCGGCGTCAGCGATTTCAATTGTCCTAGATACCCTTGCCCGTGCCCTTGCGTGCCCTGGTTTTGCTGAAAGTTGTCCACCAGAACTTTCAAACCACCGTTCACTCCACCGTGATCCATGTTGTATCCGAAGCGGCGAATTTCCAGCGATTTGCCGCCGCCTTCGTGCTGTCCGGCGTTGATGCCTGCGTCCAGTGTGTGAAAGACCTGATCGTCGCGCGAAAACAGCGTGTCGCGGTAAATGACATCGTTGCGACGATCAATCGTCGGATCGAGTTGCGAAGCCGAAATCACCAATCCGTCGTGAATTTTCGGAATGATGTAAGCAATCTCGACGCGCAAATTTTCCGTCGGATCATTCGCCGCAAACGTCAATTCCTGAGCGGAAATGTTTTTGCCCGCCACACGCAAGCTGACGGCTTCGCGCGGGACTTCCAGTTTGAAATTCCCTTCGTCGTCGCTGGTCGCGGTTTTGTCGCCCGCCGAAGTGCGAACGGCGATCGTCACGCCGCGAACGGCTTCGCCGTTGGCAGTCACAACCGTGCCGGAAATTGTGCGAAGGTTTTGAGCCAAAGCGAAAACTGATAACTGAATCAACAGGGTTGCCAAAAATAGCCAACCGACCAAGCGCCGAGGTTTTGAATTGAAGGAGTGAAGTTCAAGCATCTTCTTGTCTCTCTTATAAAATAGTTCGTTCGACCAGCCAGTACCCGCCAGCCAGCGCAATCAACAAGGAAAACGCCGTCACGTAACGCGTCACAAATTTCGGTTGTTCGCGGAGTTTCCAGATCAACGGCAAAATCAATGCTGCGATGGCGATTTGACCAATCTCGACTCCCAGGTTGAAGGAAAACAGCGGAACGATGGCTCCGCTTCCCTGCGCGGCTATGCCGAGTTCGCGCAGCACAGACGCGAACCCAAACCCGTGAATCAGCCCGAATGCGAATGTCAGCATCCAGCGGTTGGCCGTGTCGCGGCGAAAGATGTTTTCCAATCCGACGTACACGATCGAAATGGCAATCATTGGTTCGACAATCCACGAAGGCAGATTGACGACATCAAACGTCGCCAGCGCCAGCGTGATCGAATGCGCGAGGGTGAAAGATGTGATGATTTTGGCGGCTTCGCGCAATTTGCTGCCAGCCAATAACAGCGCGAACAGAAACGCCAAATGATCAAATCCGAATGCGATGTGTTCCAGGCCGAGTTTGAAAAATTCCCAGAACGATTGACTGACTTGAGCAGCTTCGTTCAACGCAGCAGCGGTTGGTTGGTAACTGGTTGCTCCGGCCATCAGCATCTTTGAACCAATCAGCTTTTCGCCACCGATCAATTCCACGTACTGGCGATGGCCGCGCGGCAATCGTTCGATCAGGTTGGACTGCAAGACGAACGGTTCGCTTTTCGGTCTGGCAAACGAAAACCGGAAATGCACACCATTGCTGTCGTCGAGTTCCACGCCGGAAACAGCCAACGAAACCGTTTGGCCATTTGCCGTGATGGCGATGGCTTCGGCAGCCAATGATTGCAACCGCGATTTGGCTTGAGCGAATTCCGTCGCCGAAACAACTCCGTCACGGTCGGCATCCAGCGGCACAAGCAATTCGATGTCGGTGCGAGCGTAAGTCAGATGCGCTTCGACACGGTCGCCTTTCAGTTGCAACACGGCAGCGCTCAATCCGGGATCGTGAGCAAACGCTTTGGTAACAGCGACAACAACAAAAACCAACATCAAGCAAAGCGCGGAAATTCGTTTAACGGTTTGAGTAGTCATAATTTTCTCAACAACGTTTCTTTACCGCAGAGGCGCAGAGTTTCACAGAGGTTGCGCAGAGATTCTCCTCTTATTCCCTGCGCCGCTTCAGCGTTCTTTGCGACTCTGCGGTAAGCCCAAAACGGCTCAGCTTATTTGGCGAAGCCGACGATCTTGCGACCGTTTTGCGGCGTGCTTTCGTACGGGAAGACTTTGTTAAAGCCCAACTCGTTCGTCGTTACGCCGTCAACGTTCGTAAAGCCAAGCGGGTTCACTTTCAGGTTGTTCGGGTCGCGCAAATCGCTGGTTAACGCGATCACTGCAATGTCCACCACGTCGTCGCCAAAGCGGCGTCCGTTGGGCCATCCGCCCGGCACGAAGAATTTGCCAGCCGGCAATCCCAACAACTGGCTGGGCAACCGGAACGGATGTCCGGCAGCGCGGCTTTCCTGAATGTCGCCACCGAAAATGCTCAACCGCGAAAAGCCCGCATCGTCGGGATTCGTGGCGTCGTTGGCGCCATTGCCCGCCAAGCGAACCGGATCGGTCGAAAGATCAACCTTGATCAGGTCGGGAATGAAGATCGCGGCAATGTCCGCGCGATTTTTGTCAATCGCCACCGTTTGGCCACCCGCAACCAACAGGTTGATGAGCGTCGCCAGTTCGGGGCTTTCGGCATATTTGCGGAACAGTTGACTGTCGGTGGTCGGCAAGGTGCGGCTGTACGTGTCCTTGTCTTCCAGCGCAACCAGACCTTCGTTGAAAAGCGGATTGCCTTGCCGCGCAACCTGCACCCACGTCGGACGGCGAATCAAATCCAGAATGCCGCGTCCGTTGGAAGCATTGACCGGCATCATCAAGCGGCTGGTCGTGGCGAACACGCCAACCGTTTGCTGGTCGCCGCCGAGTTCGCTCAGCGGAACACGCAACGCCATCAGGTGCAGGTTAAATCCGCCCTGCGCGTCCTGCCCCGGATTGCGAAGCTTGAGCAAATCGAAGATGGATTGAATGTCGCCGACGAACCCGTCATCGCGCTGACCGGCAAATGCCGTGTAGCCGTTGGGAAACGTGAAAATCGCCTGGCGCGTGTATTTGTCCAGTTCGGCGGCAGTGGCTACGCCTTTGCGAGCAGGGTTTTCGCCGTTGTCGCCTTCGTTATAAAACGGCGTGGCATTGCCCTGGTTGTTCGGCGGAACGATGCCGGTGCCGATTTGGGTGGTCGTGCCAAATCGGTTGTCAATTTTGGTGATGGTGTATGTCTGCGTCAGATTCTGGGCGGCATCGTCAATGTTTTGAATCACGCCCAGATACGATTGCAGCAGCGTTTTCTGGCTTTTGAATTTGGTTTGAAATTCAAAGCGATAGGTGAGGGTCGGTCGTCCCTGCGCAATATCGCTGCCAAGCGCAACGTGCAGTTCATATCGGACATTATCGTCAAAATTGTATTTGTTCGGCCCGATGCCAGGATTCTGGTGGGGATACACGCCCAACGCCAGATTCAACGCTTTGTTGCCGTTGGCATCGTTTCGCACAAACGCGTACACGTCAGTGGTGTTGGCGGATGGATCGCGCGTAATCAACGGCGCGTCCATGTGACTGGAGGCATAGGCGGGCAAAGACAAGCTTGGCAGCAACGCCATCGCAGCAACCAGAGCCAGCACCGCGCTCCTTTTAACTTGCTTGAACAGTTTATTCATATCGGTTTGCTCCTCATGAAAGAGATCGGGTTATCGGTTTGGCTCAGACGCCTGAGCCATTGTGGGTTAGCACCAGACACACGAAGTCCGTTGCGCCATTGGTCAGGCGGCGGGATGCGTGTGGGTTGTTTGGGAAAAGGCGTTAGAGTTTCAGTTGCCGCAGGTATTCAAGTTCGCTGGGCAACAACGTAGATTGAATGGTTGATGTTCGTTGTGCGAAGCGGCGCGCCAGAGCGGGTTGTCCGATTCGCGTTGCGATAACGGCAGCGTGCATGAAGATTCGCGCGTCACTCGTTCCTATGGTCAGCGCTTGTTGCATCGTCTGCCAGGCCAGGTCGTGATTCCCCGCCGCCGATTGCGCCCACGCCAAAGCGTCCAACGTGAACACGTCGCGACGCTGTTTCAATTCTTCTTCCGCGAGTTTCAACGCTGTCGCGGATTGTTCGCCGCGGGTCGCCAGATACAGCGCAAAGCTTCGCGGATCGTCTTTTTGACCATTGGCGATCAAACCGGTTTCGACGTTTTGCGCGTCCTCGTTTCGCCCGGCGGCACGCAACGCATCCGCGAGTGTCCAGCGATATTCAGGCAGCGGATTTTTTTCGGCAGCGCGTTGCAATGGCAACACGGCTTCGTTGAATTTTCGTTCGGCCAACAAAATGCGGCCTTTGGCCAGCAACGCAGGCGCGTATCCCGGTTGTAGCTCCAGCGCCAGTTCACAGCTCGCCGCAGCCTGTTTCAACTGTCCGGCTTGCAATTCATAAAGCGCCAACTTGCTCCACGCCCACGCCGAGGCTTCGGCGTCACCGTTGCCTGATGCCTGCGCGGACATTCGCATCAATACGCGCGCGCTTTCCAGATCGCCTTTCAACCAGCGCACATGCGCCGCGCGACTGTACGCTTGCGGGCTTGGCTTCAATTCCATCATGCGCTGATACGCCGTGATGGCTTCGTCCAGTTTTCCCTGCTCCATCAACACATCGCCAAGCAAACCAAAGTCGAACGCCAGTCCGCGCGAGGTCGTCAATTCACGTGCAATCTGTTCGGCTTCGGCAAACCGATGCAGGGCGTGTTGCACGTGACCGCGCAACAACAATGCTGATGCTTTGGCCGATTGCGGCGAAAGCGGCACAAACGCTGGCTCCTGCGATTTCGCGTTCGTCAACTGTGCGCTTTTCAACTCCAGACAGGCCGCGCACTGTTCCGCCAGTTTGTAAAAGCCCGGATCGAAACTGACGCGCGCTTTTTCGACATAACTCCAGCCGAGTTGTTCAATCGTCGGCAACACCTGCTGGCTGGCTTGCTGCGAGCGGATTTTCTTCTGCGTGGTGCGGATGTCTTCATCCACTTTCGCCGCGCCTGCATGCTCAGCCAGAGCGATTTCACACGGTTGCAAATTGTTGGAAGCTGCATCGGTCGTTCGGCAGGCATTCGTCGCCAACATAGAAAGCGTCAGCAATCCCATTCCAATCCATCGTCGCATGGTTCGTTTCTCCTTCATTCAAGTTCAGAGTTCACGCTTCAGGTTCGCACGCCAAGGCGTGAACTCCGACTCTTGCCTGTTGCTTGGTTTGTGTTACCGCTCGACGATGCGGCGGTTGGCGAATTGTTGGAAGCGAGTATCGTCGTTTGCGCCTTTCACTTCGTGATTCAACCGGGCAGCGCGACCGAGTTCGGCCAGCGGCGATTCGGTTTCGGCGGTCAGCCCAGTCGTTCGCGTCAACGACAGCGTGTAACTACCCGTGCGATTGGGCGCGAACGGCGTGGCAACAACCACATACACACCGGTTTCCGGCAGCGTGAAGGTAATTTGGGCATCCTGCCCGCCTCCGCTGTTGTCATCGGCAGCGACGGTTGCGCCGTTGTTTTTGTTCAGAATCAACAACGAATCGAACGACGCCGAAGCCATCTTGATTTGCACGCGGTCGCCTCCTACGCCGGCAAACCAGTACGCATCCAGGTAATCGCCCGCGGCGGTTTGCAAATCGCCCGCGGCAATCTGGCCATTGACTGATGCGCCATACGCAATGTTTTGCATGGAATTGCCAATCAGCCGCAACGTGTATCCACCTTTGCCGCCGGGATCGCTCTCGGAACTGGTGACGAACAGAACGTATTCCCGAGTTTCGGGGATGGCCGTCAACAGCAACGCATTGTTGTTGACAATGGCTCCGTCGCCGAGACCGCCCAGGTCGTCATCTGCCGCCACAGGCGTCAACGCTCCATTGGGTTCGCGTTTGTAGAGAATCACTGATGGATCGAACGTGGACGCGCGCAGATCGAACGCTACGCCTGTGCCCGCCGCCGCTGTAAAGCTGTAGGCGTCGAAGTAGTACGAACGGAAGTTCGAGCCGACTACCACCTGGTCATCCGTCGTCAAGGCTCCGCCAATGGTTTGGCCGATGGCAACTGTCTGCAATCTCACTGCGGGCGGTGTCCCGCCAATGCGAAACGTCACCGTATTGGAAGTTTGGCCGTTGGCCGTCAGTTGCAAATTGACGAGGCCTGCGCCTGCCAGTTGCGGAGGAATGATGAGGTTCACCTGATCCAGGCCTTCGTAATCCGGATGGCGACCGGCGTAGGTCACTGTCGCCGTCACACCTTGAATCGTTGCAGTGACAGATTCGGCCACTGCGTTTTCATCGTTGGGATTGGCGGCAGCCGTGTTGCGCAACCCGGTCGTGAACAGCACCAGGAAATTCGGCTTCTGCGGCGTGCCGGGATCCACCACTCGTTCCGTGCCATCGGGATTGAACAGCGATGTGTAATTGACACCATCGCTGGTCACCAATGCCGCGGCGGTACCGCTTCCGCTGGCATTGGCGGTGAAAACTCCCGGCGCGCTGCGATTGATGGAAACCGCTCCGCTGCGCGTGGTTCCATTGGCATTGGTGACAGTGACGACGGCTTGCCCGTCCGCAACATTGCTGGGCACGCGGAAATTGATCTGCGAATTGCTGACGAAAAACAACCCGGCATCGGTTCCATTGACGGAAACTTTTACGCCGCCCAGGGTCGTCGGCAACGGTTGCGAACTTGCCGCAGCCGTTTGTCCATTCTGCGTTTGGAACGTTCCAAACATCGCCGTAATCACATCCGGAGCCAGCGTGTCGCCTGCATAACTGGCGGCATTGACGGCGACAAAACCGGCTTGCTGCGCCGAAGGAATGTATGTCGTCGCCACGGCAACATCGCGAACGATTTCATTGACACCGATTGTGCCGACGGCGGTCGCGGAGCCGCTCAACAAATTGATGGTGTAAAACTGCGATTGCGTCGCTCCGGCTGCGGTCAACGACGCGAAGCCCATGCCGCTGCAATCGGAAATATCAAACCCGGCGTCATTCGTCGTGTTGACGCCCAACGCACCGATGGTGAACAGCGTCCCGGCGTTGGGTGAAACCGGCGCGCCTCCGGGCGAACCTTGGCGCACCAGAATGTCCAGGTTGGAATCAATGCCGAACAGCGTCGTCGAAGGCGTTCCCGCCACATTGTTCGTGTAAGCGACAGCGACGACATTCGGGTTGGTGCTGGCGTTCGGGTCACCGGTCGCAAACGCCAACGCAGTATCGGTGGCGGCCAAAGCGCCGTTGTTGGGATTCAATCGCAAATTCTGGTCGGCATCGCTGACCAACCGGATGCGATCCGGAACGGGATTGAAATCCACACCGAACGACGCGCCGCTCAACACAGGCGTGAAGGCGGGGCCGACTGCCGTTGCCGCTCCGGTGATGGTGTTGATGGTGTAAATGCGGCTGGCACTGCTGACCGCAAACAGTTGGCCGCTGGCCGGACGGAAATCCATGCCAACGATGGTTTCACCTGCGCTCAGGCCCGTGATGGGGGCGGTGCTAAGAATCGTTCCCGGCGTCAGGCTGTTGAAACTGACCAATGAATTGCTGGCTGTCACGGCAAAGACGATTTCGACGCGTGTGGCAATGGCGATGTCGCGAATCAACGATCCGCCGCCGATTTCGCCTAGCAACGTTGCAGCTCCGGAAGTCGTGTTGATCGCATACAACCCCGAAGTCGCCGCTCCCTGTGCAGACAGCGAAGCGAATGCCGCACCGGTTTGCGGCGCGATGTCGAACCCGACTTGATCGGTGGTGTTGACGCCCAGCGCGCCAACCGTAGTCATAACGCCGCCGTTGGGAGAATTGGGCGTGCCGCCGATTGAACCTTGCAGCGCCAATGTGTCCGTGCCGGAATCAATCACATACAAC
>JAEUQP010000875.1 GCA_016789645.1 Acidobacteriota bacterium
GGTGATCGCCATCAACAGCGGCCTGGATCAACAGCATCAAGGCATTTTTACTTACATCACGTTGCGCGTTCAGGAAGTGTTCAAAGGCAAGCTTTCGACGGGCGACATCATGATCAAAGAACCCGGCGGGCAATTCGGCAACAAAGGAAGCCTGATTTTCGGCACGGCTGAATTCAAAGTCGGCGAAGACGTGTTGCTGTATCTGGATACCTGGCCGGATGGCAGTTTGCGCGTTTACAACTGGTTTCTGGGCAAGTATTCGATTACTGGAAGCCGGACTGTCAGCGGACTGATGATTGCCCGCTCAACGACAATGGGCAATGTGAGCGTTGTCGGTCGGTCACAAAATGGCCCGATTACAGACCGCTCCGATTGGGCGTCCTTCGCGTCCATGCTTCGTGCGCGCGTTGCCGCCACCAAAACGTCAGCAGCTCAGCACGAAGAAAAGTTTTACAAAAACGTCTCGGTTCGCACGCAACCGATGGAGATCAACGGCGGTTCCGGTCTTGGCCCGACTCAGAACTTCACCTTCATCAATCCCAACCGGCCTCCGCGTTGGTTTGAGCCAGACAACGGCCAGTCGGTGGTATTCAAAATCAACTCTTCGGGCGCTCCCAGCGGAACGATTTTTAACGACATTACGGCGGCAATGAGCGCCTGGTCGGGCGTCAGTGGCTCAGCGCTTCGCGTGGTCAGTGGTGGTTCGACCAGCAACTGCGGCTTGTTGGTGCTGGATGGCGAAAACACGATCTCGTTCAATAACTGCGACAGTTATTCGGCATTTTCGCCGCCTGCGGGTGGAGGCTGTTCGGGAATTCTGGCGGCAGCGGGAATCATCAGCTACGACTTGTGGCAAACCCGAGTCGTCAACGGCATTACGTTTTATCGTGCGCTGGAAGGCAACATGTCGTTCAATCCTTACGCCAGTTGTTATTTTTCCAACGCCTGCAACGTGCAAGAAATTGCGACGCATGAAATGGGACACGCGCTTGGAGTCGGCCACTCACTGGACTCTGATGCGACCATGTATGCCTACGCGCATTTCGATGGACGCTGTGCCAGTCTACGTGCGGACGATGCAAATTCCATGCGGTTCATTTACCCCGGCAGCAGCACTCCGGTCACACCGCTGAGCATCGCTACGACCAGTTTGCCGACGCCGCAACTTGGCAGTTTTTACTCCCAAGCGGTGAGCGCAACGGGCGGCACACCAGCTTATTCCTGGAGCGTTTCCGGCGGAGCATTGCCGCCCGGATTGAATCTGTCAGGTTCGGGAACTCTTTCCGGCACGCCGGTTCAGGCAGGAACATTCGGCTTTACGTTAATGGTCAGAGACGCAGCGAATGTAACCAGCACGCGCAGCTTCACGTTACAGGTCAATTTGACGTGCAGCTATTCGATCAGCCCGGCTGCTTTTACAATCGCGGCATCCGGTGGAAGCGGAACAGTCAACGTCACAGCCCCAGCCGGATGCGGCTGGACGTCGAGCAATTCTTCTTCCTGGATCACATTGCAAGCCAGTTCCGGCACCGGGAATGGTTCAGCGACGTTCACCGTTGCGCCGAACTCCGGAGCAACGCGAACCGCCACAATCACCGTAGCCAACCAAACCGTGACCATCACGCAAAACGGCCAAGCCGCAGCGCCACCCACCCAAGGATTGCAGTACTACCCGCTTCCTTATCCGGTGCGATTGCTGGAAACCCGCGCTGGGCTTTCCGGCTGTACCGTGACTGGCACTCCGCTGCAAGGCCAGGTTGCGCGAATTCAAAACGGCAGAGGTTCTTGCAACGGCGTTACCATTCCGACGAATGCCCAAGCCCTGACCGGCAATTTCACGGTTATCAATTCCGGCACTGCTGCCGGGTATGGAACCTTGTACCCAACCGGAGGGTCGCCGCCGAATGTTTCCAACGTCAATTACAATCCGTCCACACTGACCGGGAACGCATTCATCACAGCATTGAATGCGAACGGCCAATTCAGCATCTTCACATCTTCGACGGTGGATGCAGCGATTGATATTACCGGGTACTTTGCGCCTCCCGGTTCGGGCGGACTGTATTACCATCCGCTGCCCAAACCGGTTCGCTTGCTGGATACGCGCCCTGGGCAAAGTGGGTGCGATACTCCGGGAACTCCAATCAACGCCAGAAGCTTCGTCACCAAAAGCGCGCGTGTGTTTTGTGATGGAGTCACGATTCCCGTGGCGGCTCGCGCCATCACAGGAAATTTCGCCGTCGTGAATCAATTGAACAATTTTGGCTTCGGAGTGCTGTATCCAGCAGGGGTTTCCCTGCCTCAGACATCGAACGTCAATTACGAACCCTATGGCGTTAGCAGTAATTCCTTTGTCACCGGTCTGAATACCAATGGTCAATTCAACATCTATGCCTTTTCGACGGTGCATGCAGTGATTGACATCACCGGGTACTTCAGCACAGAAGCGACGGACCTAAATGGCGCTGGATTGCTCTATCAACCGTTGCCTTCGCCAATGCGATTGTTGGATACGCGCCAAGGCTTTCAGGGCTGTGACACTCCCGGGCAACCGATCCAGGCACAAACGTCGCGCACGGAAAACGCCCGTGTAGCATGCAATAACTTGGCGATTCCCAGCACGGCAATGGCCATTTCCGGCAACTTCGCTGTCGTTAACCAACTTCCAAATTACGGCTTCGGCACGCTGTATCCGACTGGCAACAGCTTGCCAGTCGTGTCGAGTATCAATTACGCGCCTTATGAAGTCCGAAGCAATTCCTTCATCATAGGCATCAGCGGAAGCGGCCATTTCAACATTTATCCCTTCTCGACCATTCACGCGGTGATAGACATCACTGGTTACTTCATTCCCTAACCCA
>JAEUQP010000888.1 GCA_016789645.1 Acidobacteriota bacterium
CTGATGCAGCGCAATTTGACCGTAGGTGAAGCGGATATTTCCCATTGCAAAAAAATGGGCGGAACACTCTTGCCTCAAGCAGAAAAATTGTTGCGCGAAGCAAGGGCGCTCTCTCCACGTTGATTCGTCAACAACAAACAAAAACGGATGGAATCGAGCATGGCTCATTCCATCCGTTCTTCATTTCTGGTTGTGACGTTGCCGATTACGGCAACAAAGTTTCGCCCATCAGGTATTGATCCACGCAACGCGCGGCTTTGCGTCCGTCGGCGATGGCCATCACCCATCCGGAAACATTGGCGAAATGCTATTTGGAACGAGCGTGTACCGCAAAATGTCTTCCTACGCCAATCGCATGTGCTCGAACTCTTCCCAGATGGAATGCTCGATCCCCACTGGTCGCACATTTCGCAATTCTGACTTCAACCCATCCAACGCTTGCTTTGCTGTTGCGTGCGCTTGTCCGCCGCGCAACAAATCCCCCAAAGCCTGACGCAGGATTGAATCGTTCATGTTTTTGTCTCTAAAGCGCATCCAACTACCGCATAAGCCCGAAGCACTGCAATGGTTCGATGTAAAATGGGTTAGATAATCAATCAAGCACTTGCACTAACCCACCAAGTGAAGTTTGGGTCTTTTCGAGGGGGAAAGAAGTGCGCCCGATGCTGAATGTTCACTAAAACGGATTTGAGTTTTGCAGGCGATACCAACTTGCTATCAGCCCAATTACGAACCAACTCGGAAGTTGAAGTCAGGTTAATAGAGTCATTTCCAGACTCAAGAAAAATTCGTCGCGCCTTCCGATCATCAGTGGCGAGGACATAGCCGCGCGATTCCGCTATTGCCAGGGACATTGCTTCGCCATCACCCAACCGGCTGGCGTAGTCAACATAGAGTGCCGCCTCCTGAGAACCCTCAATATTACAAAGACTCAAAATACCTGACTTGATAAATGGATCAAGCTTTATTAAATCGAATAACTCTTCTTCTGGATCGTCGGGACGTAGATAAAAACTTTCCTTCTCGACTATCACGCAAATTCGGCAATCCTTTCCAGTGGAACGAAGAATCTCCTCAGTTTCTTCGCTGGCAATGAGGTTTATCAAAACGCAAGAGTCCAAAATTATCGTTTGCAAAATCGTTGATTGTGACACCTGTTGCCTACCTCCCAACAGACTCCGCAAGGTCAAATTGCAAATTTCCGAATTCGCCTTCTTTTCCTGCCACGGATAGATGGCTTATCTCATCAACTATCAGGCGTGCGTGGACACGATCAGTTCGTAGATATTTTGCAAGTTGTTCTTCACTCAATTCGTCCTGATTGTAGGCTGAAACAGCCAACGCCTTGTATCTCAGTGGAAGGAAATCCTTCACAGCAGGGTTTGCTTCGATGTCCAACATTTGCTGTGCTTGGCGGACTTTAAATCCTTCCCGTTCTAACTTATCCCACGTACCACTCAGCAATCGTTTCAAGTTTTCAAGGCGCAGTATCAACGCCTGTACTGAAACCTGATATAGATCAGCTAAAGTAATCAGATCAGCCAGACTAATACCTTTTTCTTTGGAACGATGAATCTCGGAAAAGCGACGATTCAGCCCGCTGGCTGGCATCAAGAAGCATTCGGCAAAACTATCTGCCAAACGTTCTTTAGCAGAAGAACGTTTGGCCACAGACAGGAAAGTAATTTCAGGCTGATAGCGACTAGTTAAGAAGTGACCGTACTCGTGCGCCAGCGACCAATTGCGGCGATCACGGGGGTGATTTGAATTGATTCCGATACAGCCACCTAACGAATCGTTATAGGCAAACAGTCCAGCCACTTTTCCTGGCATTGGGAAATAGAAAATGCGTAATCCGGCATCACTTTCTAGCCTTTCCCGTAAATTACTTAGTGGCCCGTCTCCTAACCCAAGCCGGTTTCGTTCTGCTGCTGCAACCTCTTCTCCAGCCTGTTCCGACGTCGTACCTGAAATGTTATAGGTAGGCGGATATGCCTTAACCATTGGCATACCGCAGATATTTTCTAACTCTACATAGTCTTCTGCCAAGCACTGTAACTCGACAGCCACTTTTTCAAACTCACTTTCCAGATCATCTTGACTTGGCTTCTTAGACCGATTTATGGACCGAACACCGCTAGCAGCTGCCGTAGCAGATGAGGAGAGAGCTTTTGACCAAGTCGTGCGAAATTGCGGCACGAATCCTTCCACTGTAACTTGTCGGCCAACAAACTCGCTAACAGTGCGACCGTAAAATCCGGCCAATTTTATCAATTCCTGCGGAGTCAAACGGCGCTCACCTTTTTCGATGGCCACTAGGGTCGTCCGCGCAATGTCCATGTGATCGGCAACATCCTGTTGCGTTACCCCACGAGACTTGCGCGCTTCTTGCAGGCGTGAACCAAGAATGATCGGATCAATGCTGTCGAGAATATGCTTTTCCATGACGTTTTCGATAAATCAGAAAATAAGGCTTCAGGCTGCTAATGCCTGTCTGGTCAGTAATTTTCGCGCCGAAAAAGAATTCCACTCAGAAACGTATTGAGAATATAGTCGCAAAAGAGCAGATCGCATTTCTTCTCGCCGCGATTCGTTTGTCTTGCAAACTTCTGAAACCACATCAATCAACGCTGGAAATTCCTGTCTAAATGCCTGCCAAGGTTCCGAGGAACTAAGAGCAGCGCCAAGCCGTTGAGCTTGCCAATCCATCACCCACAACAAATCAAGCTGCTTGCGGCCAATGAAAACTTGTTCGGACGAGAGATCGTGTAAATATCCCGAGTCATGATTGGATAGCCCTGCGCCTTCAAGAGAAAGCCGCCGTAGCAGACAAGAAGTACAGACTCCGCATTGCGGCTGATTCTTCTTGCGAATGGGAAACCCATCACAGGAAAATGTGAGTTTGATTTGTTCACTAAGCCGCTTTACTTTTGAATGACGGCACATTTCAGCTTTAGTTTGAAACAAAAAGGGATTTTCTATCCGGAAAGGAATCCCAGTTAGAGCAGTGACAAATTTTGCCATTCGCAACAGCGCAATAGGATTCACAGCCCTCGTGCTTGACGTACCCACTTGAGAGCCGTCATATGGCAAATTGATTGCCCCAATACCATTTTCGTAGATATAAAGTTCATTCGCACCAGCGGTAACAGCCGTTACCGCACCTAACGTCATGAACAGAAACCCACGTGAGCGCTGTGATCGTTCTTCACGCTCAATTCCCTGCCGTAGCCCGTAATCTACCGGAATATGAATTGCTGGACGTCGAGCATCTTTGTTAATTGCCTTGATTTGCGCCCGTTGTGCTTCTCCCTGACGGGTATTAGTAACACCTGAAACCAGCACGAATTGATGCTCTGGCAATTCCGTGATTTGTTGCGCCGTACCAGCGAATGAATCAAGTCCTCCGCTGTAAAGGGCTACTCGGACTGGATTTGGTTTCCAGATAGGCAGTAAAGATTTTTGCGATTCCGATGGCCGAGGAATTTTATGGTTTTGAATAAACTCAATATGCCAATCGTCCTCAGTAAAAAAGTAAAGTAACCGACGCAACGATTCATAGATTTCCGGGCGGGACCATACTTCTGGGTGATGAACGGGTATTTTTAGCTGTAAGCACCTTCCCCACTGCAACGAAAAGTGCCGACTCGTTCGTCTGCGTCGAGGCGATAAACGATCAGCCAAGTAGATGAATAACGCAACATCTATCCAATCAGCAAACAACGGTTCGAGCCCCCTATAGAAAGCTCTAGCAATCCGTAGATCAGCAACAAAGTATCTACCCAATGATGCAGCAATTTCTGATACCTGCGATTGTGCCAGGACTTGATCACCACGACTGAAGTCAAATTCGTATTCATTTGGACGGACTTGAACTACGTTGCTGGACATCTTTATATCTCCATAACTGGAATAGGTTGATTCAACCTATCAAGATTCCATTCTTGCTGTGATTGGATTCGCTTTGGGGTTTGCTTGTACGAAATGACCGACCTGATTAACCGCTCTTCCGAGGCAAATTGCTCCGAATTAGTCCGACCAGTTTTTTTCTGAACTCCATCCCGTATGGGTGCCAAGAACCGGCTGTCAATCAACCGCGCCCGGAATTTCTCCGAAATCCGTCTTTGTACCTCTTCGATGGTCACCGCCTGTCGCCGAGAATCAATTTCCGCATATACGAATTTCGCAGCCTCAATGGCTAGTCGAGTTCCAGGATAAGAAAGCTGCGTAGCGGCAAGAACTTCAAGTTGCTGTGCAAGCTCATATTCTCGGTCAATAGAATCAAAAGAGGCGAAAAGTGGATTTCCCAATGCTTTATGCACTATAACAACAATCTCTTCGAGCTTTGGACATTCAAGCCCATCCTTCAGGTCGTGGTTAGTCGCGTTATACACAACACGTACAAGCTCACCGAAATCTTCATCCCTGAAAGTCAGCCTATAAGCTTGCTTCCATCTTTTACCACGTAATCGTCTTTCAAATTTGTCACCATCAGGCATAACCATTACCTCCAAAACGAACTCAAGACTACTACAGAACCTGACAATGTCAATCATATTTTTTCAATATTCACACAAATGTCAGACACCGACCAATAGCGCGTTAAGTAACGGAGCAAAATATATCCCTTAACCATATACAATGTAGCACCTTACGAAGGCTGCAAAACAAAACGGATGGATCCGAGCAATACTCGTTTCCATCCGTTTCGATTTCTAGTTCGCCTATAAGCTGCTGATTCAGTAGTTACGGCAGCAGCGTTTCGCCCATCAGATATTGATCCACGCAACGCGCGGCTTTTCGCCCGTCGGCGATGGCCCAGACGACCAGCGATTGGCCGCGCGACATGTCTCCAGCGGCGAAAACCTTCGGGACGTTGGTTTGGCAGTCGTCGTCAATGGCTACGTTGCCGCGCGCGTCGAGCTTCACGTCCAGTTGCGCCAGCAATCCGTCCGGTTCCGGCCCCAGAAATCCCAAAGCCAACAAAACCAAGTCCGCTTTCCAGGCTTTTTCCGTGCCGGGAATTTCTTTCGGCACAACGCGACCGCTGTCGTCTTTTGCCCAGGTGATTTCGACGGTGTGGAGTTCTTTGACGCGGCCAGCTTCGTCACCGACGAAGCGTTTGGTCATCACCGAATAACGGCGCGGATCATCGCCGAACACGGCGGCGGCTTCTTCCTGGCCGTAATCCATCCGATACACTTTCGGCCATTGCGGCCAGGGATTATCAGCGGCGCGTTCGTTCGGCGGTTTCGGCAGGATTTCAAACTGCACCAGACTGCGACATCCGTGCCGCATCGAAGTGCCTACGCAATCGGTTCCGGTATCGCCGCCGCCGATGACGATCACGTCTTTATCTTTGGCGGAAATGTATTGGCCGTTTTCCAAATTGCTATCGAGCAAACTCTGCGTGTTTTTGTGCAGGTATTCCATCGCAAAATGAATTCCCTGCAGGTTGCGGCCTTCGACCGGCAGATCGCGTGGTTTGGTGGCTCCACCGCACAAGACGACAGCGTCGAACTCGCTCATCAATTTGTCTGCCGGAAAGTTGTGGCCGACGCTGGTGTTGGTTTTAAAAATCACGCCTTCTTCAGCCATCAACTTGATGCGACGTTCGACCAGCGTCTTGTCTAGCTTCATGTTCGGAATGCCGTACATCAGCAATCCACCGATCCGATCGGCGCGTTCAAACACTGTCACGGAATGCCCTGCGCGATTCAGTTGCGCGGCAGCCGCCAATCCGGCAGGCCCGGAACCAACGATGGCGACTTTTTTGCCGGTGCGGTTGGCCGGAGGTTCTGCCACGATCCAGCCTTGTGCAAAGCCGCGATCCACGATTTCGCATTCGATGGTTTTGATCGTCACCGGAGGCGCACTGATGCCCAGCACGCACGAACCTTCGCACGGAGCCGGACAGACGCGTCCAGTGAATTCCGGGAAGTTGTTGGTCTTTTGCAATCGCAACAGAGCTTCGCGCCATTGGCCGCGATACACCAAATCATTCCATTCCGGAATCAGATTGTTGATCGGACAACCCGACGCCATGCCGTTCAACAACTTGCCGGTATGACAAAACGGAACGCCACAATCCATGCAGCGTGCGCCCTGTTCGCGGAGCTTTTCTTCCGCAAAATGGTCATGAAATTCCTGCCAGTCGGCGATGCGTTCGGCAGGTTGCCGGTCGCGCGGCAAGTCGCGGTCAAATTCTAAAAAGCCTGTT
>JAEUQP010000906.1 GCA_016789645.1 Acidobacteriota bacterium
TTTGCGACTCTGCGGTGAATCTCTCTCCGTCTCAAATCAAATCCCACGGCTTGCGCGCTTTGCGGCTGAGCAGCCTGGACGCTTCGGCATCACCAATGAAATCTTCTTTCGCGGCGTCCCAGGTCAGGCGGCGGCCAACTCGGTACGCGATGTTTCCCAGGTGCGAAGTCGCCGTCGAGCGGTGGCCGATTTCGACTTCGGCATTTGGCGCTTTCCGCGAACGAACGCATTCGATGAAGTTTTGCGTGTGCAAATCCGTCGTGTCGCGGCCTTGCACGCGCTTGGGCTGCATCCGCCAGGCGTCAATCGGTTGCGCGCGTTGTTTGGCGGTCAGCGCGGGTTTTAGCGGTTCGGGGAAGATTTCAAAGCCGATGCGGTCGGCGATCAACGTGCCGTTCGTGCCGTAATAAGCTTCGCCGTGCGGACGGTCGTCCGCGCCGCGCGCGCCGTAATAGTTGAAACCCGGCGTTCGCCCGCCAGCGCCGTGCGCGTTCAGGTTGCAGCTTTCGTAACTGAGGATGAAGCCGCCGGTTTTCGCCCCAACTCCTGAATGCTGAAATTCGTAAGTCACTTGCAACAAGTCGGGCACGTCGCCTGCATCTTTCAACGTGAATTTGCCGCCCGTAGCGACAACGGTTTTCGGCGCTTCGACGCCCATGATTTGCTGCACAGTGTCGAGCCGATGCGTGCCGTAATCGGTCATCGTGCCGCCCGCGTAATCGTAAAAATTGCGAAAGGTCGAAAGAAAGCGCGAACGGTTGAACGGCACTTTGGGCGCGGGGCCGAGATAAAAATCCCAGTCCAAACCTTCCGGCGCGGGTTCATCAGGATATTTGCCAACGCCGTTCGGAGTGATGTTGCTGTAATTCCAGACGCGGACGAAACGAACTTCGCCAAGTTCGCCGGATTGAATGATCTGCTGGACTTCGCGGTAATGCGGCGCGCTGCGATGTTGCGTGCCGGTTTGGACAATGCGTTTGTAACGGCGCGCGGCTTCGACCATCAAACGGCCTTCGCGGACGTTGTGCGCCAGCGGCTTTTCCACGTAAACGTCTTTGCCTGCCGCGCAGGCCAGCACGGTAATCGCCGCGTGCCAGTGATCCGGCGTGGCGACGTGAACCGCGTCCACGTCTTTCAACTCCAGCAGCTTTCTGAAGTCGCCGAACTTCTTGGCTGTGCTGCCCGCCCAGGCTTGCGCGCTCGCCGCGTTCGTTTCGTACACATCACAAACCGCGCCGTATTCGACGCCGGGAACTTTGCGCATCAAATCGGCGACCTGGCGTCCGCGTCCGCCGCAACCGACCAGGCCGACCACCACACGTTCGTTCGCGCCGATCACTCGTGAATAAGAAACGGCGGTCGTCGAAATCACCGCCGTTTGTTGAATTGCCCGTTGCATGAACTCGCGTCGTTTCATAAAGCCTCAACTTCTTCGGAGTTGTTCGTGGATAAAATCCGCGCAGCGCGAAGCCAAGGCCATCACGGTCAACGTCGGATTCTTTTCCGAATAATCAATAAAGCCGCTGCCATCGGCGACGAACAGATTCGCCACATCGTGCGATTGCAGGAACGGCGTCAGCACGGACGTTTTCGGATCGCTGCCCATCTTGCAGGTTCCCACCCAATGAACGCTGTCCACGCCGGGCGCGGGGTTGGTGTTGGTGATAACACCGCCGGAAGCTTCGATGATTTCGGAAATCTTTTCAGTCGCGTCTTTGAAAATGGCGCGGTCTTCGGCGGTCAGGTTGTAATGAATTTTCGGCACGGGCAAACCGTAAATGTCCTTCACCTTTGGATCGAGTTCCATGAATCGTTCCGGCGAAGCAATCATGCCGTTTTGCGAATACAGGCTGATGAGCGACGGCGCACGTTCGCGGACTTTGCGTTTGAAATCCCCGCCGAAACCCGGCACGTTTTGCCCAAACGAAGGATTGGACATGCTGACGCGCGAACCGGAATCCACAATGATGTGATAGCCCTTCGGAAAATTCGGATGCGGCTTTTCCCAGTAAAACGACGCAATGTAAGCGTGGCCGCTTTCC
>JAEUQP010000924.1 GCA_016789645.1 Acidobacteriota bacterium
TTGGCGTAACGCACCGGAATCGTCTTGTTGGTGTAGCCGTAAAACAGAGGATGATCAGGTTTCAGGATTTCGGCTTCGACAATCGGCCCCGGCGCGTAAAACTGCGGCGAGGTTCGACCGGCATCAATCGTTCGCGTCAAGCCGAATTCAGCAGGGAAGAAACTGGCTGTTCCCAGGGTGACCACCAGGCCTCCGGCATCAATGAATTTTTCAAACTCGGCGACGCCCGCCAAACCCATTCCACCCGTGATGTCTTCGCTTTCGCCGTACAGACCTTGCGATTTGAACTGGTCGGATTTGGTATAAGCCAATGGTTTGCGCGTCGGTTCGCGGTCAAAGACGATCCGTTTGCCACTTCCGCCCTGATTGGGAATCAGGATCATGTCGTATGCCGCGCGCAGATTGCCTTGCTTGACTCGCTCTTTGTAAATCAGATCGTACTGCACGCCGAATTGATCCAGCGCGTGGCGAACCCAACCGACTTCCTGGGTGTTGCCCCAGGTGGTGAACATGGCCAATCGTGGCAAATCTACTTCGTGCATCAAGACGGAAGGCATTGCGGACAAAGCAACGGCTTTCAACCCCAATTGTTCGATGGCGGATTTGCTGTCGTTGTTGGCGGGGACGATGAGCGAACCGACGGGAACGTCTGTGTCACCCGCTTTAAACGTCGCTTCGTTGGCCTGAACTTTTTGGGCTTTCAATTTGAACCGCAGCGAAATCAGATTGTTCGATCCGTGATTCAACACGGCATACGCGACGGTCGCATTGCCTTTGATTTCGCCTTTGACTGAAAGCTTGTCAATGTTTTCAACGGTCACGTCCAGCACAGCTTTGTCGGCGATTTCTTTGATGTCGGTTTGCGTCATCAAGCCCATCGTCCAGCCAGTGTCGTCATAAGTTCGTAAACTGGGGTCAGGGAAGTTTTGTTTTTCCAGCAGGATTTTTGCCAGACGCCCATAAGGCTGATTGCGTTTGATGATGAACGAACCGGCGGGAAACGTGCCTTCTTTCAATTTCACTTCGGCAGTGGCGCGACCAACTTCAATGCCTTGCAAGCGCAAGGTGTTGACCACGAATTCGACGCGAGTCATATCGGATTGCGGCGGGATGACGAATCCAAATGGCGCGTTGTTTTTACCGTCTTCAACAGAATTGCGTGATTTTTTGTAGAAGTTTTCGACGATGATTTTGGGAAATTGCGAAGTCAATTGCAGCGCCGACAACACGCCGGTCTGCATGTAGTTGGTGTTATTTCGCATGGACCATTCGACTTCGCGGTAAGGCGGCAGCGGGCGATACCATTCGCGTGAAGTTTGCCCAGCGCCTTCCGGTGGGGCGACGCGCCGTTTCATGGTGTTGGCTCCGCCGTTGCCGAAGGTTTCGTACATTCGAATCATCCCGTTGTGATTCGACGACATAAACGCCAGATACCCCGGCGACCACATATCCACAAACGCGTGCGTCCAGACGCCGGGCATGCCGTATTTGATCATCTGCGCCATTTCAAAGTTCGCAAACCAGGGAAGCTCGCCGTACAGAATCGGGTCAAGTCCGGGTTGTTGCGGCGCTTGCCCGCTGAAGGTGTACAGGAACGGAACCGATTCGTGCAGGTCGTGCATGATCGGCGGATGCCATTGCAAGTACCAGTTCAACAAGTTCCGCATTGTCACCTGGGAATAGTTAATGTCGCGGTTGTTGTCGTGAAAAATGTATTTGCCCCAGTACGGCGGGCCACCCACCGAATCCTGTTCGCCGGTTTCATCCAGTTTGTGGCGGTAATACCAGTCCACATAACGGTCGCGGCCATCGGGTTCTGCCGCTGGAGTAATCGAAACAATCACGTTTTCGCGAATGGAGTTGATCAGTGGTGAATCTTCGACTGCCAGACGATATGCCAATTCCATCAGCATTTCGGGCGGCCCGGTTTCTCCGCTGTGCAGCCCGCCCGACAGATGATAAAGAGGCTTGGATTTGGCGATGATGTCCTGCGCTTGCGCTTCTGTGAGGTTGCGCGGATCGGCCAGGGCGGCGAGATAACCGCGATAAGTTTCCAGATTCTTGATCGTGTCTTCGTTGGCGACGAAAACGACCAGGCATTCACGGCCTTCGTCGGTTTGGCCGATATTGATGACTTTGACGCGCGGCGTGGCTTTTTCCAGCGCGCGATAATACCGATACAAATCCGCCGTGCGCGTCAGCTTTTGCGGCTGGCCCACGTGATACCCCAACACATCTTTGGGCGAAGGCACGCCAGCGACTTTGGGCAGATGATCCACCAGTGGGCTGATGAATTCCGGTTTGGTCGTCCATTCCTTGACCGATTTGGCGAAGTCGGCATCCATTTCCTGCTTGCCGCTTTGAGCCAGAGCAGCAAAAGCAAGCGAAGCGGTTAAGCACAGAATCAAGGTGAAGCGACGGGCGAATGGGTAGAGGGTAATCATAAGCTTCCTTTTTTGGGTTTAAGGCGCTGCAATGAAAATTAGCCATTATCCATTTCGCATTAGCCATTATCGGTAGAGGTAGGTGGTCTTACCCTGTCGGTTAATGGTTAATGTCCAATGGATAATGGTTAATGAAGGTCTGGTTGTTACACGATCAATTTTCTTCGACTGCGGCGTATTTCAAAACTTCTTCCTGGGTAGTTTGCCGGGCGTTCAATTCGGCAACCAGCTTTCCGCGCCGCATGACCAAAATCCGATCTGCCATTCCCAGCAGTTCCGGCAAATCCGATGAAACCATGACGACAGCGGCTCCGGATTCGGCCAGTTCGTTGATCTCGCGATAAATTTCCGACCGCGCCGCCACGTCCACGCCGCGCGTCGGTTCATCCAGCAGGAAGACTTGCGAATTGGCGAACAGCCAGCGCGCCAGCAATGATTTTTGCTGGTTGCCTCCGCTCAAACGGCCAACCGGTTTGGTCGGAGCAGGGGGACGGATATTCAATTTCTGAATGTAGGTTTGCGCGGTTGCCAGTTCCAGTTTGGTTTGCAACCGACCGCCTTTGATCAGCGCGCGCGTGTTGGCCAGCGTGATGTTCGTTGCCAGCGGCAAATTCAAACACAACCCGGTTCGTTTTCGATCTTCGGTCAACAGGCTCAGGCCGCTGGTGACGGACAAGCTCGGCTGAGTTGAGCTGAACTTGTTGCCATTAAGTTCGACTTCTCCGCTGCGGGCGGGCGTTGCGCCAAAAATCGCTTCGACCAATTCGGTGCGACCGGCGCCGGCCAAACCGGCAATGCCAAGAACTTCTCCGGCGCGAGCTTCAAAGTTGATGCTGTCGAATTTCGGCTTCAGGGTTAAGTTGCGAACGCGTAGTTTGACTTCGCCAATGCTGGCGTTGCGCGGTGGAAAGATTTCTTTCAATTCGCGACCGGCCATGTGCTTGATGACTTCGTCGGTGGAAATTTCGCCCCAGACGCCGGAGTAAACGGCTTTGCCGTCGCGCAGGATCGTCACGCGGTCGGCGATTTCGTCCAGTTCTTCCAACCGGTGCGAAATGTAAATTACGGCCAAGCCGCGCGTTTTCAAGTCTCGAATCAGCCGGAACAGTTCTTTGACTTCGCTGTCGGTCAACGACGATGTCGGTTCATCCATGACGATGACCTTTTTGGCTTCGACGATGGCGCGCGTAATTTCAACCTGCTGGCGGTCGGCGGCGCTCAAACCTCCGACGCGCGCTTTCGGGTTCAGGTTGAAGCCATATTCCGCCAGCAATGTTTTGGCGCGTTCGTTCAGTTCGCGCGAATTGATAAATCCGAGCGGCGCAACTTTCAGCGGTTCGCGTCCGAGAAAGATGTTTTCGGCCACGGTCAAATGCGGCGCCAGCGAAAGTTCCTGGTAAATCATGGCGATGC
>JAEUQP010000945.1 GCA_016789645.1 Acidobacteriota bacterium
GTTCGATTACTTTTACGATGAACTGGTGCAGACGCTGGCCGAAGGTGACGATTCCAAATTAGGGCCGAATTGTCCCGGTCCGGTTGTGCAGTAATTATCGAAGAGAGGGATTCGGGGAAAGAGGGACACGGAGAGCATCAAGTCGAAAGCTCAAAGTCACTTAATCCCTCCGTCCCTCTCTCAATCGTTTCCCAGGCATCCCAAACGTCATCTCTTCTAAAGCGCCCCCTTTGGCTGAAGCATTTCAAAGGAGTAAGCATGAAGGCCTTCCCCAAAGTTAGTTTCCCGCCAAACCGCAGCAAAGTTTTGATCCAAATTTTGATTTTGGTGTTTGCGCTGATTGCGCCGGACAAAATCGTCGCGCAAACGCGCACCGGCGGAGGGCAATTGCGTGCCGCCGTCGGCGCCAACTCCGAAGCCGAGCTGCAAAAACTCGAAAGCACATTGGCCGGAACCGAATCCGCCGGATTGGCGCGATTGCTGCGCGGATATTTGCGCTTGCAGGCCAAAGATTACGCAACGGCAATCACTCTGCTCAGCGATTCCTACATTCCGCAGCTAACCATGTTGGGCGATTACGCAATGTATTTCCGTGCGCAGGCGTTGCAGCAGACAGCGGCTGCGACTGGGCGCACCGAAGACGCTGAACGCGAATTTCGAATGCTGGCGCAAGCCTATCCGACTTCCTTGCTGGCGCGCGAAGCGACCTTGCAGGCGGCCAATCTGGCGATGACGCGCGGGGATTATCAAACGGCGGCGGAAACTGTGGCGCTGCTGGCAGAAAAAGACGATGGCGCGGCATTGAAGCTCCGAGCCGACTGTCTGGAAAAGCTTGGCCGCACCAACGAAGCCGTCTTGACGTTGCGGAAGCTCTTTTTTGACGCGCCGCAATCGCCCGAAGCGGAAAAGATCGGCGACCGATTGGCAGCATTGGGCGGGTCAACGACGGCGGGCGATGTTTCGATGCTGCGCCGTCGCGCGGACAAACTGTACGATGCGCGGTTGTACGCGTTGGCCGGAGCGGCCTACGAACAAATCGTTCGCCAATTCCCGAATGCCGCAAGTGACGAGGCCTGGTTGCGAGCAGGCATCAGTTATTACAAAGCCGATTCGTTCAAACAGTCTGCCGACACGTTGCTAAAAGTTCGCGCTCGCACGCCGAAGATGGCTGCGGAAGCGCTTTATCATCTGGGCTTGGCGCAGCTTTCGCTGAAAACGGATACGGCAGCGATTACCACGCTTGCCGATCTTCGCAAAGCGTCGCCGTCCAGCGAGCGAGTTGGCGATTTGCTGTTTGCGATTGGCCGGTATTACGAAAAACGCGAACGCGGCGATCAGGCTTCGGCGTTTTACACGCAGTTGATTCGCCAGTTTCCGCAATCGCCCAATGCTGACGACGCGCATTTCTGGATGGCCTGGCGAGCTCACGAAGCGAAGGATTATGACAACGCTGCGCGATTGCTGACCGAGCATCTGGCCAATTACGGAACAGTCACTGACAACCGCGGCAAAGCTGCGTTCTGGGCGGCGGTGAACACCGAACGCGCAGGCGACAAAGCGCGTGCGATGACGCTGTATCAGGCGATGTTGAAACGATACGGCGCGGGCTGGTTTGGGCTGAACGCCGAACGCCGCATCGAACGATTGACCCGCGAAGGCGTCCGCCCGCGAAGCTTCGACAACGATTTGATGTTGCGTCGCGCCGTCGAAGGGTTGCAGCCCATCAATTTGCCGAAGGAAACGTTGAAGGACACAGACCGCGAACGAGTTCGCAAAGCTGAACAGTTGATGGCGATCGCGCTTTACCAGCAGGCGAACGTTGAATTGGAAGCCGCACGGGAAGCGTCGCCGAATTCGCCGCTGGTCAATTTGCGCATCGCGCAAATCTACCGCGCGCAGGGCGAAAACGTTGCGGCGATCAACGTGCTCAAACGGTCGTATCCGGATTATGGACAAGCGCTGCCGGAGGAAATGTCGCGCGAAGTGTGGGACGTGTTTTATCCGCTGAAATGGTGGTCGAACATCAAGGAAGAAGCTCGCCGCCATAACCTCGATCCGTATCAAATCGCCGGATTGATTCGGCAGGAAACCGTGTTCAATCACATGGCGCGCAGCCGAGCCAATGC
>JAEUQP010001019.1 GCA_016789645.1 Acidobacteriota bacterium
CGAATTTTTTGTCACCGGAGGAACGCTACGGCGCGACGCGGCTTGTTACGTCGTGCGGCAGGCAGATCAAGAACTGCTTACCGGCCTGCGACAGGGAAAATTTTGTTATGTGCTGACTTCGCGACAGATGGGCAAATCCAGTTTGATGGTGCGCACAGCGGCGCAACTGCGTGAAGAAGGTTGCGGCGTGGTCATTCTGGATCTGACGGCCATCGGCCAAAACCTCAACGCCGAACAATGGTATCGCGGTTTGCTGGAACAGATGGGCGTTCAGCTTGAATTGGAAGAAGAGTTAATCGAATTCTGGCGATCCAGCAAAGAACTCGGCGCCATGCAGCGTTGGATGCGCGCGATTTGCGAAGTCGTTCTGCCGCATTACCCAGCAGGCCAGGTGGTCGTTTTCATAGATGAGATTGACGCGGTGCTGAGCCTGCCGTTTTCGACCGATGAGTTTTTCGCCGCCATCCGCGAGTGTTACAACCGCCGCACCGAAAACGAAGACCTGGAACGGCTGACGTTTTGTCTGCTCGGCGTGGCTTCGCCGTCGGATTTGATCCGCGACACGCGCACGACGCCGTTCAACATCGGCCAGCGAATCGAATTGCATGATTTCACCGAAGTCGAAACCGCGCAGTTTGCTCCTGGATTGCCCGATGAAGAAAACTCCACCAGATTGCTCAAACGAATTCACTACTGGACGAACGGTCATCCATATCTGACGCAGCGCCTTTGCCAGGCTCTGGCCACTCCGCAATCCGAAATCCGCAATCCGAAATCCGTAGATCGTTTGTGCGAAGACCTGTTCTTTTCGCCGCGTGCGCAAGAGCGAGATGACAATCTGCTGTTTGTTCGTGAGCGAATGCTGCACAGCGAAGTGGATTTGCCAGCGTTGTTGCACAAATACGAACAAGTGTTGCGCGGGAAACGAGTGTTCGACGATGAAGCCGATCCGTTGGTTAGCGCGCTGCGATTGTCGGGCGTCGCCAAAGTCGAAGCCGGGCGGCTGTATTCGCGCAATCGGATTTACTCAAAAGTCTTCAACCGCGAATGGATCAAAGCGAACATGCCGGACGCCGAACAGCGGCGACAGCGTGCAGCCTTTCGCCGAGGATTGGTGCGCGCCACAGCAGTGGCCGCGGTCATTGTGGCCGCAATGGCTTGGTTAGTGTTCCTCGCGCTGCAACAACGCAACTTGGCCAATGAAGAAACTCGACGTGCCGAAGCTGCGCTGGCTGATGCTCGCCAGCAACGAGCCAACGCGGAAGCTCAGCAAATCGAAGCTGGGTTGCAACGACAACGGGCGCTGGAGCAGAAAACTCTGGCCGAACAAAAGCAGACCGAAGCCGAAGAACAACGCAATCGCGCCTTACAACATGAAGAGGACAATCGCTGGTTGTTGTATGCGTCGCGGATGAATCTGGCCCAGCAGGCTTTGGCGGAAAACAATTTCGGGCGCGTGCGCGAACTGCTGATGAACTATGCGCCGACTACCGATTATGCGGCGATGCGCGGTTTTGAGTGGTATCACCTGTGGCGACTTTGTTGCGGAACGACGTTCGCGCAGCCAGCCACCACGCGCGGAGCTTTGTCTGTAGCCTATTCGCCGGATGGAAAGCGACTGGTGACGAGTGGTCGCCGACAGACAGTCAAAATTTTAGACGCCGAAACAGGTCGGGAACTCAGATTGTCCAACGGTGATTTTGGCCAGGCTAATACGGCGGTTTATTCGCCAGACGGTCTATGGTTGGCGGCAGCAGATCAAAACGGCGTGATCAAGCTTTTGAACACACTAACCGGTGACAAAAAACTTCTTCGCCAGAATCAGTCGGGAATGATTCTCTCGCTAGCCTTTTCGCCAGACAGCCAAACCCTTGCATCTGGCAATTTCGATGG
>JAEUQP010001078.1 GCA_016789645.1 Acidobacteriota bacterium
GCGGAATTGACCAGCGTGACAATCAGGATTTGCTGGCCGCGTTGCAGATTGGCTTCGCGAACGAGTTTGGCGGCCAGTGCTGACAGCGTAGTCGTTTTGCCGCTGCCGGGAACTGCCGACACGCCCATCTTGCCGCCGGAATATTCCAGCACGCGAGCCTGGCTTGGACGTGGTTTGAAATTGAGTTCAGGCATTTAGGAGCAATTCATGAATAAAATTGCCAAACTGTTTTCACCGCCGAGGCGCGGAGCGTCGCAGAGGTGGCGCAGAGTTTTTTGCAGAGTCTCTGCGCTTCCTCTGCGTTCTCGGCGTCTCTGCGGTGAGATAAAAGAATTACATCAATCTATCCCTTACTTTTTGGCTTTTCTTCGTCGTCAATCAGCTTGCACTTGTTTTTGAAGTTCAGCAGTTTGGCTCTGACCAAGCCCGAAGAGGTTTTTGCTTCCAGCTTCAGCGGGATGTGCAATTTGTCGTCGGTCATCCACATAGTCATCGTTCCGGGGCGGGAAAAAAGCTGACCCGGGCCAAACAGCTTCGGTTCGATCTTGATGGTTTTAACTTTGCCGCAATCAGTTTTCAGTTTTTCCGATTTGCCGACCACGATGTCAAACCAGAAATTATCGCCGTCGTCATTGACCGGAAACCGAATCAACTGGCCTTCTTTCAGCTTTTGCAATCGCACGAAATAAAACGCCGACAGCAAGTCCAGCATGCCGTCTTCGCGCACGGCGGATTTTTCTTTCGGCGCAGCTTGGTTGTTGTTCAGATCGTTGGCGACGTACTGAACGGTTTTGCCCGTGGCGTCAAATAACGCCGTTTGCGCCAGATGCTTTTTGCCTTCCTTGAGTTCCTTGAAACCAATGCGTGCGGAAAAATCCTGTACGTTGACCAGCGTTTCAAACCGGTCTTTGACATCCACTCCGGCAATGGCGATCAGAATGCCTTTGGAAATGGCCGAAGCCCGCAAGCGGAAAAACTGGTCTTCGGGCGCAGGTTTGAATTCGACGTTCAAGCCGTTGATTGCCGGTTCGGCAGAACCATTTCCTTCAGTGTGGTTGAATTTGGCTTCGCCCAGAAATTCAAAGGTGACGATACCGACCGTCGCGTAAATCGGAAAACGTGAAAAGCGGACTTCGTATTCCAGCTTTTCGCCAACGGGAATCGGGAAGCCATTGGGAAAGTTTCGCTGCAAAGTCGCCAACGGCAATTTGTTGAGCGAGGAAGGTGCAGGCGGTTTGGCTTGTTCTTGAGCCGAAGAGTTGCCCGCCAGCAGCAATAGCAACATTCCAAAAACTAAAATCAATCGCTTCATAATGACAACTTTAGAAAACTTTGGCGGCCTTCAAAATCAAAACGGCAAAAACCAGTCCCAACCCGATCAACGCGCGCCATTCGCGGTGATGGCTGTACTGGTTGAAATCGAAACTGCGAATTTGGCCGGATTGATAAGGCGTCAAGCGCGGCAAAAACAGCGGCACGTTTGCCGACCAGCGTGCATACGCTTCGCCAAAAAGCGTTTGCATATGAGCGGCTTCGGCCTGCATCACTGGCCAGTAAATCGCCAGAAAGAACACAATCAGCCAAACGCCAATCCACCAACTGCCGCCCGCGACGGCGCAGCCCGCCGCCATCACGAAGCTGCCAAAATAGAGCGGATTGCGCGTGCGTGCGTACGGTCCGCTCGTTGCCAGTTCGGCGTTTTTTCGCAGATGGCCGGACGCCCAGGCACGAATCAACGCTCCCGCCAAGGCCAGCGGAATCCCGACGGCCAGTGACGTCCAACTTGGCCGCGAAAAAACGGCGAACAAAATCGCCGTCACAAATCCGATGGGCACACGTAACCGTTGCAAGGTCGCGCGCCAGTTGAAATCCAGAGTTTGCTGATTTTCGTTCATAAATTCGCTGATAAAACTGGAAGCTCATGCTTCTCAATTCGCAATCGTTTGGTCACCGCCTGCCACACTTGTTCGACGGGAAGCTTCATGCACGATGTATGGCTGCAATAGCGACGATAACAATCGGTGCGGCAATCCAGGTCAAAGCGTTCAACAACTACGTCATCTTTGGCAAACGGGCCATTGCGCCGCGCTGAAGTTGGTCCGAACAACGCCACAATCGGAGTTCCCGCCGCCGCCGCCAGATGCATCGGGCCTGTGTCTCCGCCGAGAAACAACTTCGCTCGCCGCGCTAGCGCCAAAAATTCTTTCAACGTCGAAGCCAGTGGAAAGGCTGCGCCGGTTTTGCTTTGCGCAATGACCATTTGCGCCAGCGTAAATTCGCCTGGCCCATAGGTAATTGCCGAACGAATGCCAAATGCTTGCCACAGCCGATCGGCAATCGCCGCGAAATCCGACGTGTGCCAGAGCTTGGTTGGCCAGCCGCCGCCGGGATTCAAAATCGCCAGTGCGCCATTGTTCTGTTTCAACTGTTCGGCGGCAAATTGTTCGTCGCTGCTTTCCAGCCGGATCGGAAACTCAAATTCGCCCGTTATGTCGTAACCCAAATGTTCGACCAGCCGCAAATTCTTTTTGATGACGTGGTCGTGGTCATCGGCAGAAACGTGTTCCGTCGTTAACCAACGACTGGCCGATTCTCGTAACACGTCTTTGGCAAATCCGATGCGGCGGGGAATCCGCGCCAGCCACGCCACCGCCGCTGATTTCAACAGTCCCTGAAAATCCAGCGCCAGATCGAATTTCCTCGAGCGCAAGTGCGCTAGACTGGCGTGAATTGCCGCTCGCGTTTCCGCTGCTTTCCAATTCTTTCGCCAGCCGCGCAAATCCAGTTCGATCAATTCGTCCAGGTACGGGTTTCCGTGCAGCAGTTTCGCTGCGGCTCCGCGTTCAACCGCCCAACTCAGATGCGCCGCAGGCATTGCTCGCCGCAATGCCGCCAACGCGGGCAACGTGTGAATCACATCGCCGATGGCTCCGAGCCGGACGATCAGGATTTTTGATTGGGGGCGTTGTTGAGTACCCATCGAACTGCTTCCAATAAATTTTCGGCGACGCAATCGGGTTGTCGCGGCCAACTGTTTCGATCCTGTTCAAACTCGTCTTTTCCGTAACCGGTAAGCACCAGAACGCTGCTGCCGCCGACGGCTTGCGCCATCGCAAAATCGCGAAACCGGTCGCCAATGACGACGCACTCGGTCAAATCCAGATTGAAATCCGCCGCCGCGCGATGAAGCATTCCCGGTTTGGGTTTTCGGCAATCGCACACCTGCCGATAGATTTCCGAACCAACCTCCGGATGATGCGGGCAGTAATAAATTGCATCCAGCCGCGCGCCTTCGAGCGCAAGTTGCGCGGTCATGGTGTTGTGAACTTCGGCCAGAAAATCTTCCGAAAACATTCCGCGCGCAACGCCTGCCTGGCTGGTGACGACAATCGCCAGCCAACCGGCTTCGTTGATTAACCGCACGGATTCCGCCGCAAAGTCATACAGCCGAAACTCGTCCAGCGAACAAACGTACCCGACTTCTTCGTTGAGCGTGCCGTCACGGTCAATGAAGATGGCTCGGCGCGTAGATGTCGGTTGCGTTGGTTTCATGTTCGGCGAATGGAATTTTACAACGTTGCGAGGAAAAAGTTTTCCCACGAAGCAAAGTATGGCGAATTTTGCTTCGTGGGATTACCCGGTAAGAAATCAGGGTTCGTAATTCAGATTCGGCGCCAGCCAGCGTTCGACATCGCGAACTTCCATCGCTTTACGCTGAGCGTAATCGGCGATCTGGTCGCGTTCGATTTTGCCCAGTGCGAAATACTTCGCTTCGGGATGCGCGAAATACAGGCCGCTGACCGAACTGGCAGGCATCATCGCAAAGCTTTCCGTCAGTTGAATGCCTGTAAAGCGTTCGGCTTCGAGCAAGTCGAACAAGGCGCGTTTTTCGGTGTGATCGGGTTGAGCCGGATAACCCGGAGCAGG
>JAEUQP010001112.1 GCA_016789645.1 Acidobacteriota bacterium
TTCGGAGATCAACCCGTCGTGCGCGAAGTCGCAGACATCACCGCCAACGCATTGGCCACAACCTTTACCGGCGGAGCCGTCACCTTGACCAAAGGCTTTGAAGCCGATGTGCAACCTCGCCCCGATGGTGACAACAATGGAACCGTGACGATTACAGATTGGACGCAAATCGGTTTGTTTGTTGCGGGAATTGATACGCCCGCGCCCGGCAACGAATTTCAACGCGCCGATTGCGCTCCGCGAACCGGTTTGGGCGATGGGAAAATCACGATCATTGATTGGACGCAAGCCGGTCGTTATGCCGCAGGACTCGATCCGGCGACTCCTGCAGGAGGCCCAACCACGGCCAGCAGTTCTTCGTTGGCGAGCAGTGATCGGTGGTCGGTGGCTGGTGGCCGGTCATTGCTCACTGAACTTTCTCTGAACTCGCCAACCGTTCGCGTGCGGCAGTTACCGACCAGCGAACACCGCCAACCGATCACCTCTTCCGTCGAAATCGAAGCGCAAGGCAACGAAAACGCTCTGGGCTTCAGCCTGGTGTTCAATGCGTCGCATTGGCGTTTGCTCGACGTGTCTGCCGGACGCGATGCAAACGAGGCTTCGCTGCACCTCAATTCGACGCAAACCGAACGCGGACGGATTGGCATTGCGCTGGCTTTGCCAGCAGGTCGCACCTTCGCTGCCGGAAACCGTCAATTGCTGACTTGCCGGTTTGCGCCGATCACAACTCGCAAAGGATTGCCGTTGGCCGTCAACTTTGGCGACGTGCCCATTGCTCGCGAAATTGCCGATGTCGAAGCCAATCCGGTTGCAGCGTTGTTTTCCGCCGAAGAAAAAGCATTCGGAAAATTGACCAATGTTTCGGCTGCTAGCTTTGCTGGAAACATCTTTGCTCCGGGACAAATGGTCACGGCTTTTGGAACGAATCTGGCAGAAACAACCGCAACTTCGACTTCGCTGCCCGCACTGCTGGGCGGTACAAAGGTTTCGATTGTTGACAGTTTGGGACTCGAACGATTGGCGTCGTTGCTGTTCGTTTCGGAACGACAGATCAATTACCTGATGCCCGATGACCTTGCGGATGGCGCAGCAACTGTCTTCGTCACCAATGCGGCTGGAACGATTGCCACAGAGTTGATCGAAATTGCCCGAATCGCTCCGGGACTGTTTTCCGCCAACGCCGATGGACAGGGGTTGGCTGCTGCGGTTGCGTTGCGCGTCAGCTCAGACGGGTCGCAGCAATTCGAGCCGGTCACGCGGTTTGAAGAATCGCAGCGGCGCTATCTGGCCGAACCTGTGCGTCAGGCAAGCAATGGCGAAGAGTTGTATTTGATTTTGTTCGGAACCGGGTTTCGCCATGCATCATCGGTTCGCGCGGAACTCGGCGGCCAGCCGGTGGACGTCGTATACGCTGGACGGCAAGGCAAGGCTTCGGAATTGACCGGGCTGGATCAAATCAATCTGCGAGTGCCCAATCGCTTGCACATTTCCGGTGAAGTCGTGTTAACTGTTGTCGCTGACGGCCATCAAGCCAACACGCTCAAAATCAGATTTCAATGAATGGTTTCGTTCAAGTTGCCAACTTGAACAATTTGGTGTTTTGAAATTGTGGCGGTTCAATCTGCCAGTTTGAACCGCCGTCAAAAATTCCCCGGCAAAAGGTCGCTCAGCCTTCGTTCAGGGAACGCAGTATCAACAGTCGCATCCACAAGAAACAAACAACCTAACTTTCCAGTGGCGCCAACAGCCAAACCGCGCGCCCATCAGTCATCTTCGGAGGGACCATTATGAAGAGCCTATTTCGCCTGAAGAGCCATCTCTGGCACACCATGCCTAAACAGAATTTGTGTCTCGTCGTTATGCTGTTACTGCTCACGAGTTTCGGCAGCTACTTGTTCATGGGCAATGTATCCGCCAATGACAAACCCAAAAACCGCAAGGCAGTCACAGCAAAAACCAAACCACCAAGCACAACCCAATCACGGCCAGCAGCCAGCAAACCGACCCACCCCGTCGAGCCGGCTGAATTGCCGAACCTGGATTCATTTTTGACATGGTTGATGAAACAACCCTCCCTGCCGAAAGAAGCCGGACAGCCGGTTGAGGATTCGGCTTCGCTGGCGGGCGGCGAAATCCTCACGCGGCGCAAACCCGGATCGAAACGCGCAGACGAACCGGATAAGGCGATGCAATATCACTTGCAAAAACGTCTGCCGGAAGGCGAATTCGAATTGCCGCTGGAACGGTACGTCGAAGCCATCGAGCAAATGCGCGAAATGCCTGTGCATTCGACTGCCGACAATCGCTGGATGTCTCGCGCCGAATTGCAAGCCGCCGGCCCTGAGCAATCCAAATTGGGAACCTGGACGTGGCTCGGCCCCGGCAACATTGGTGGACGCACGCGAACCATCGTTTTCAATCCGCAAAATCCTTCGGTGATGTATGCCGGAGGCGTGTCCGGCGGAGTCTGGAAATCCACCGACGGCGGAACGTCATGGATTCCGATTAGCGATTTGATCGCCAACATTCCGGTCAGCGCGCTGGCGCTGGAACCTGGCAACCCGAACGTGATTTATGCCGGAACAGGTGAAGGATTCGAAATCGGTTCGCAAAACGGCGTCAACATCACTGGCGGCCATCGCGGATTGGGCATTTACAAATCCACCGATGGAGGAGCGAACTGGACGCGGTTGCCGGGTACAAACACGCCGGATTTTTATTACGTCAATGATCTGGTGATCAGCGCCAGCACGCCGCAACGCGTGTACGCGGCGACTTCGACCGGTGTCTGGCGTTCGCTGGATGGCGGCGCCAATTGGACGCAAGTCCACAATCCGAACAACATCCGTGGCGGCTGCCTAGACCTGGCAATTCGCACCGACCAAACCAATGACACAGTGTTTGCAGCCTGTGGAACTCGCGTGCAGGCTTCCATTTTTCGCAACACGGACGCGGGCGGGAACGGCGCCTGGGCGATCGTGTACAGCGAACCAAGCATGGGGCGAACCGTATTGGCGATTGCTCCTTCAAACCAAAACGTTGTTTACGGGCTTTCGACGGCGTTCACGGGAACATTCACCAATTCGCTGCACGCCGTCTTTCGTTCAACCACGGGCGGCGAGTCCGGTTCATGGGAAGCGCGCGTTCGCAATACCGACCCGAACAAATTGAATCGTTCGATTCTCTCGATTCCGATGTTGGTGACGGCGACGGATTGCCGTATCAGCTCAGCGGATTCCATTCAGGGGCAGGGATTTTACGATCTGGCGTTGGCGGTTGATCCCGTTGACGAAAACCGCGTCTGGGTGGGCGGCATTGACGTGGCGCGTTCGGACGACGGTGGAGCCAATTGGGGCATCGCCGGATTCGCGTATGAATTCATAGGCACGGCGTTGTCGTATGGCAAACCGAACCAGCTCCATCCCGACCAGCATTTCCTGATTTTCCATCCGCAATACAACGGCACAACCAACCAGCAGATGTTCGTCGGCAACGACGGAGGCATCTGGCGAACCGACAATGCTCGCGCAACCGTGGCAACCGGCCCGACCGGCGCGTGCAACTCGGCCAATTCAGCAGTGCGATTCGTTCCGTTGAACAACAATTACGGCGTGACGCAGTTTTATCACGGAGCGGTTTCGCCCGATGGCAAAACTTATCTGGGCGGAACACAAGACAACGGCACGCCGCTGGGCACAGATGCCGGAGGCCCGAACCAATGGAAGATGGTGGTGTTGGCGGATGGCGGATATACCGCAGTGGATTACAACACGCCGACAACGATGTATGCCTCAACACAACAAGCTGGATTCCGCCGCTCCACCGATGGTGGCGCAACGTTTTCTTCGGCGACACTGGGGCTGGGACTTTCTTCGGGATTGTTCATCACGCCGATGATGATGGATCCCAGCGATCCGCTGCGGTTGTACACCGGAGGCAGCTCGATTTGGCGAACCGACAACGGCATGGCTTCGTGGACTTCGCTGGGATCGCCCGGCGCCGTTGCTTCCACTACTGGCGTGATGAGTTCCCTTGCCGTTTCCCCAACCGACGCCAATGTCGTGATGTGGGGAATGACCGACGGATACATCATGCGCACTGAACGCGCGCTGTCGCTGGGCGGAACCGTGCTGCTGTCATCGCTTGACCGCGCGCGGCAACCGAGAAGCGGGTTTGTTTCCTGGGTGGCTTTCGATCCGACGGACAGAAACATCGCTTATGCGACCTACTCGACGTTCGGCGGTTTGCACATCTGGAAAACCACCAACGGCGGAGATTCGTGGACAAGCATTGACGGATCAGGCGCAACGGCGTTCCCTGACCTTCCAGCGCATTGCATCGTGGTGGATCCGTCAAATACTTCGCGGCTGTATGTCGGCACGGATTTGGGCGTGTTCGTTTCCACCGACGGCGGCGCTACCTGGGGAGTCGAAAACACAGGCTTCGCCAACGTCGTCACTGAATCGCTGACGCTGAACACAACCGGCGGCGTGACGTCGTTGTACGCCTTCACACACGGACGCGGCGCGTTCAAGGTGACGGCGAATATGAGCGGCTGCAATTTCTCGCTGGGCGAATCCGGCAAATCCGTAGCGGCAGCAGGCAGCGACCTGACGGTTCAAGTCAACGTCGCCCCGGGCGGTTGCAATTGGCGCGCGGAAAGCAACGCCAGTTGGATCACTGTCCAACCGGGAACCGGCGGCAATTCCAGCGGCACAGCAGGGCTGAAAGTAGCGGCCAACCCCGGTTTTGACACGCGCATTGGCACGGTCAACATCGCCGGACGCAGTTACACAGTGACACAACCCGGACAAGCGGACACTGAATCGCCCAAAATTCTGATTGCCAGCCCGACGACGCCAATAGTCAACACCACGCAGCCCACAATCAACGTCAACGGCACGGTAACCGACAACAATCGCGTGAGTTCGGTCACCTACCGAACCAACTCGGGATTGACGGGAACGCTCAGCATTACTACGGGCGGAGCGTGGTCCGGCCTGGCGTTGCCGCTGGTCGTCGGTTCGAACGTGTTTACGTTTATTGCCACAGATGCCATCGGCAACTCCTCATCGGCCATTCTGACTGTCAATGCCACTTTGGATTCCATGCTGACGACGGTTGCGGGCAGTGGCGTGATCGGATACGACCGCGACAATGTTCCAGCCACGGCAGCGGCGCTGAGTCGTCCGTGGCGTATCAGTTTTGACAGTACGGGCAATCTGTACATTTCGGATGACGCAGGAAATCGCATTCGCAAAGTCGCGCCCAACGGTGTCATCACGACCATCGCCGGAACCGGGGTTGCTGGTTTCGCAGGGGACGGAGGCCCGGCAACAGCGGCGCAACTCCGCCTGCCTTCCCAAACCGTCATTGATAAAGACGGCAATCTGTATATCGCCGACTATTCCAATTTCCGCGTTCGCAAAATCACGGCAGCGACGGGAATCATCTCGACTTTTGCGGGAACCGGCACGTCTGGGTTTTCCGGCGACGGAGGACAAGCGGCTTCTGCCCAGTTGAGCAACGTGGAAGGCCTGGCGATTGGCAAAGACGGCAATCTGTATATCGCCGACATCGGCAACAACCGGGTTCGCCGGGTGAATCTGGGAACCGGCATCATCACCACCGTCGCGGGCAATGGCTTCACTGGCACAAGTGGGGATGGCGGAGACGCCACAGCGGCGGCAATTGGTTCTCCGACGGATGTAGCGTTCGACAGCGCAGGCGATCTGTACATCGCCTCGGCAACTGGCCACCGCATTCGCAAAGTGACGCTGGCTGACGGCAAA
>JAEUQP010001113.1 GCA_016789645.1 Acidobacteriota bacterium
CGCGCGCGACGTGTTCCGCCGGATCATCATAGCGAAAAACTTCGCCGGAATAACAGAGCCGAATCGGGCGCTTTCGCTTCAAAAACCGAGTCGCCACCGTCCGCGCCACCAGCGAAGTCAACTCCGGTCGGAGCGCCAGCAACGCTCCGTCACGGTCTACAAAACGATAGGTAGCTTCGGCCTTTTCCGCGCCCATCCCGCGCGCAAACAAATCGTGATAATCAAAGATAGGCAGGATGATTTCGTCGTACGACCACCCGGCGAACACGCGCATCGCGCACGCTTCCACCGAACGCCGCAATCGAACTTCGTCGTCAAAGAAGTACTGCACACCTGCCGGAATTTTTGTGAGTGATGACATAAAACAATTTCAAATCGAATCGGTTGGAGGATGCCAACCGACACTTACCCAATTGCGACGAACCATGACAGAAATATCGTTGTTGAGTTGCAACGCTACAATTGTAGCGCGCCCTGTCGCTGTTTTTCCGATGATCCTTACGCCGTCCCGACTCCATTGAAAATGATCGAGCCAGGTTTGAGTACGGGGATTAAACAGAGGAACCGCTGTTAGACTGACCGGGTCAGTCGCGTCAACTTGAGCACCTTTGAATGAGTTGCATAAACGGCAAGAGAGGCAAAGGTTCGATTCATCATCACTGCCATCCAACGCTTTGGGGATGATATGTTCGACTTCGAGTTTGGAATTGGAATAACGCTGCGAGCTAAGGCAATAGGCACACCGATCATCAAAAGCTTCGCGTACACGCTGACGAATCAATTCTGAAATATATCGAGTGCTCATTCTTGACACCATCAGAACTGCAGCGGCTCGCGTAACCCTCTCTCAACAGCCACACGCAAAGCCTGTGACTTTCTCAATAATCCTTGTTCATAAACCCGCATCAATTCGCTCAGCCGGTGTCGGCCATTTTCATCCAATTCACTTTCGCGTTGTCGTGCCAAAAGATCACTCAATTCCTCGTCTTGCTCCGCTGCCATTTGCATTTCTGATAATGCCAATACTTCCTCATCCGAAAGCCACTCAACAGGTTTTTCCGCCATTGACGCTTCCAGCAAGTTGGTAAGAACGGTTTCCAGACTCTGTCGAGTATTGGCAGCGATTTGACTGTAGTGCTGCAGCACATTGCTTGAAACATGAAGCGTGACTTGTTCGCTCATAAATCCTCTTCCTACTAATTTGGGGGATCGTTTTGTGTGCCAAGAATAACATTAGCCCTGCACAGAATACCCGCCATCCACCGGAATTGCAGTCCCGGTGATGAAATCGGAAGCGGGGCTGGATAGGAAGACAGCGATGCCTGCGAAGTCGGCAGTGATGCCCCAGCGGCCTGCCGGAGTTCGCTCCAGCACACGTTCGTGCAAGCCTTTGACCTGTTCGCGGGCTTTGCGGGTCAAATCGGTGTCAATCCAACCGGGCAGCACAGCGTTGACCTGAATGTTGTCTTTGGCCCAGGCGGTCGCCAAGCCTTTGGTCATTTGGACGATGCCGCCTTTGCTGGCGGCGTATGGCACGGCAAACGAAGCTCCAAAGATGGACATCATCGAACCGATGTTGATGATTTTGCCTCCGCCCGCGCGTCTCATTTCAGGATGCGCGGCCTGCGCGCAGACGAACGCGCTGGTTAGGTTGGTTTCCAGCACTTCGTGCCATTCGGCCAGACTGTATTCCGTCGGTTGTTTGCGGATGTTCGTGCCTGCGTTGTTGATCAGAATGTCCAGGCGGCCAAAACGTCCGACAGCGGCGGCTATCATCGCCCGGCACGAAGCCGGATCAGTGACGTTGACTTCGACAGCAGCGGCTTTTGCTCCGAGCGATTCCAGGTCGGCAACGGCGGCTGTGTTCTTTTCCTTGTTGCGCCCCGCGACGACAACGGCTGCGCCCGCGTTCGCCAACCCGCGCGCCATACCGAGTCCGATGCCGCCATTGCCTCCGGTGACGATGGCGACGCGGTTTGAGAGATCAAAAGGATTCATAAAATTTGCCCTCTTTATAATTCATACAACAACCCAACAAAGGTTTAGGAAGCTTACGGAACAGACGGAAATAACGGAACGAACGAAAACGAAAAATCGGCTTTTCCGTTTGTTCCGTATTTCTTTGCCCCCTTCTTGAAGCGCCTGCGTTGATTCAAGACATTTGTCGTCCACGATTGTCCACGTTGACTTGCAGCGCGCGCGCTTTTGCGCCTTTGGATTCAATACGGCGAACCATTTCGGCGGCAATTGCTTCGCCGTTGTCGGTGACAAAGGCGATCATCGTCGAACCGGCTCCGCTGATGGCTGCGCCAAGCAATCCC
>JAEUQP010001147.1 GCA_016789645.1 Acidobacteriota bacterium
TTTCGATCCAGTCGTGAATCGTGCGCCAGATAAACCTCTCCCATTCCGCCCGCGCCGAGCAGGGAAAGAATCTCGTAACGGTCGAAACGAGAACCGATGCTAATAGGCATATATTGAAAATCGAGAGGTGTAAATTTCCCACGCAGTCTAAATCAAACCACAAAGCTTTGGACAGGATGGACGAGATTTTTTTCAGGCCGAACAGGTTTTGACACTGGTCAGGCAAAGTCCCGAATCAACCTCGAAAAGCTGGCAGGAAATCGCGATAGGCCTGTTGCAAACCCTGATTGTCACCGCGTTAAGTCAATCAACTGTTCCAGTCGGGTCAGCGCCGGTTCGATAGCAGGGAGTGGCAAGAAGCCCATTTCCGGCGGCGAAAAGATGAGGTGCGTCACGCCAATATCACGCAACCGTAGGACGTCGTGGCGCAATTCATCGAACGTTCCCATCAACGGGCGGCGCAAATGTCCGAGCGACGTTTCCGTGATGAACGGTACGGCCAGCAGAACGACTTCCATCCCGATGCGACCAGCGTTTTCCGCTGTGGTGTGGAGTTGTTTGATCGAAGCTTCAAAGGAATCGAAATCTGTCACCACTGCCGGATTCCAACCATTGCCAAATTTAGCAATGCGGTCAAACGCATATTGGCCGAATCCTGCCAGATGAATCGGCGGGTGTGGTTGCTGAACCGGCTTGGGGCCGATTTTCGATTCGGGAATTTGGTAAAACTGGCCGTCAAAACGAACCGGATCGCGCGTCCAGATGGCAATGAGCGCTTCGAGCAATTCGTCGGTTCGTTCTCCGCGTCGTTCGAAAGGAACCCCGACGGCTTCAAATTCATCGTGCGACCAGCCGACTCCGCCGCAAATTTCCAGCCGCCCGCCTGACAACACGTCCAGCGTCGCCAACCGGCGCGCCAGATGAACCGGTTGATGATAAGGCAGCACCAAGACGCTGGTTCCCAAACGCACATTGCGCGTTTGAGCAGCGACAAAGGCCAGCGTTTCAATCGGATCAAACACGTTTTGGAAGCTGACAGGCCAACTGCCATCGGGAGACGCAGGATAGGGATCGCGGGGATTTGTCGCCCACAGCAACCGTTCAAATACCCAAACAGAATCATAGCCGAGTTCTTCGGCACGAGTGGCGACGCGAATCAGATTTTCTGGCGATGCCAGCGAGCCGCTTTGCGGAAGTGAGCAACCGACTTTCATGTTCTTTCTCCCGAAATGAAGTGTTGAGACAGCTTTTAGCGCAATGTACTCAACGCTTCATTTGGGATCAAGCTGTTTTCAGTCATTAACACGAAGGCGGGAAAACCGGAACGGTGACAATGACGCGTTCATTCAATCGCAAGATGTGAAGGTTGTGGCCGCCTTTGAACGCATTGGGCGACGAACCCGTGTTGTCGTTGCGATTGATGACGGCACCCATGATCGCGGCGTTATCCGCCGACCAAAGCCTCATCCAGCCGCTGCGCCCCGAAGGGATTACCTGTTCGAAACGAGGCACTGTGCGCGGAAAATTGTTCGACAGAATGGAACGAATCAGGCACGTGCTGGCGTTGAAGCTGAAGCTGGCAGCATTTTCCGCATCGTCGTAAAGAATGCCGAA
>JAEUQP010000022.1 GCA_016789645.1 Acidobacteriota bacterium
CCTTGCGGAGCGAGCAATTTGACCGAGCCGTTGATCGGACGCCGCGCGTTGTCGGTGATTTCGACGGAAATTTCGCGCGTGCGATTCGGGCTTTCGCTGGGAATGATCAGCAATTGCGGATTGACCGTCAGCGTAATGGCCGGAGCCACTTTCAGTTCGCGGCGAATTTCGCCGAAGGTTTTGTCGGCAAAACGATATTCGACCGGTTGCGTGATCACGACGCGTTCGCCGCTCAAGGTCAACTCTACGCGGGCTTGCGCGACCGGCGGAGCGAACGGCAGATTACGCGGCATTTTATCGTCCCAATCGAACTGATCTTTGGTGCGCGGTTTCGCCAGCCAGTACGGTTGCGTTGACGCTTCGCCTTCGGGAACGGTGGCGCGGAATCGCGCGACGAAATTCGGCGTTTCGCGCCCGCGCAACATCGCCATTCCGCCCGCCGGAGGTTCCGGTTCGGGCGAAAGCGGCGCGACCGCCCACGTTGCTGGAGTTTCGAGCCTGGCTGTCGGTGCGGCATTCGCGGCGGAAGCTCGGAAGTAAACATGCGCGGCGACGTCAACCGCTTCGCCGTGTGTGACGATTTCAGTGTTGGAAAGCGCGTCAACCACGACGCCGTGCGCTTTGGCCAATGCGTCGTTGAACTGCGCTTCTTTGGTCACCAGCATCGAATCCACGTTGGCTTTGGACACGGCATCCAAACTGCCGAGCGAGGCGCGTAACGCGCGAACTTCGCGCAAACCTGCGGCCAAGTGCGGCGCGATCAACTCCGGCTGTTCGATTTTGAATTCGGCCAGAGCTTTGGCGGCTGCGTCTTTGATTTTGGTCAGCGCGGGTAACAAACGTTCGCCGTCTTTGCCTGCGAATTTGGCGACGCCGGTCAGCGTCACGTCAATGCCACCAAACAAAGACGTCTCTTTTTCCGTCGTTTCCACCAGCGAAGACAAGCGCGGGAAGGCGCGAACCGCCGAGCCTTTGGTTTGAATCATTCCGAAATCCTGCGACCGGTGACGGCTGCGACCATCGGAAGCGAGTTCGTTGTACGAACGTCCCAGCACAGGATCGTAAGCGCCGACATCAAATTCAGCGCGCGGGCCGAAACCGCCTCCGCCAAACCGGCGAGCGTACAGTTTCAACACTTGCCAGGGTTGCAAACCTTCTTTGCTGATTTGTTCGGGAAAGCGCGCGGGATCGGCGGCGGCTTTGATGGCTTCGGGCGCGAGCAATCCGGCGACTTGATGTTGGCCGTGACCGTCCTGCGACGTGCCGCTGAATCCGTTGACCAGCACCAGCGGGCGCATCATGCGAATGACGCGCACCATATCGCCGAGGATTTCTTCGCGGTTCCATTTCTGAAACGTTTCTTCCGGCGAACGCGTGAAGCCGAAATCCATCGCGCGCGTGAAGTATTGTTCGCCGCCATCCAGTTTGCGCGCGGCCAGCAATTCTTCAGTGCGAATGACTCCCAGACCTTCCCACAATTCGGGGCCGATGCCGTTTTGGCCGCCTTCGCCGCGATTCAGGGACAGGTACGCCGTGCGCGCTCCCATTGCGCGTGACATATACGCCAGCATTTCGGTGCTTTCGTCGTCGGGGTGAGCCGCCGTGTGCAGCACGCTGCCGATGGTTTGCAACCGGCGCAAGGTCAACGCCAATCCGCTGGCTCCGCGCTCTTCCGGAGAAGGGCGTGTG
>JAEUQP010001137.1 GCA_016789645.1 Acidobacteriota bacterium
GGAAGACATAAAGCCGCCGCCGCCGACTTCGGTCAGCAGGTGTTTGATTTCCGGCACTTCACGGCGGACGATGATTTCAGCGCGTTTGGCCAATTCGTCCATCACTTCCACACGAGTTCCGGGCGGCATTTCCAGGTCCACTCGGACTTCGCTTTCGTCAGTTTCGGGCATCATTTCGAATCCGATATAGGGAACCAGCAACATGGCTCCGGCGAACAAGGCCACTGCGCCAAACACAACCGTCTTGCGATGATGCAAAGACCAGCGAATGGCCATCTGATAATTTTCGTCCAGCTTATCCAGCGCGCCCCCGCTGACGGAAATAATCTTGGCCATCCACGGATGCCGTTTCGCGTCAGGCGGACGAACGCGCAAATACTTGGCGCACAGCACGGGAACCAGCGTCAGCCCGATAACCAGCGAAAACAACTGCGAAAAGCCGACGATGTAAGCCAATTGCTGGAACATAACGCCGGTCATTCCACCCAGAAACACCAGCGGCACGAACACGGCCACCGAAGTCAGCGTTGAAGCGATCAGCGGTGCCGTCACTTCGGTCGTTCCGCTGACGGCGGCTTCGGCATGAGTCTGGCCGCCCTCACGATGTCGGAAAACGTTTTCAATGATGACGATGGCGTTATCCACGATCATGCCTACGCCGAGCGCCAGCGCGCCGAAGGACATGGTGTTCAGCGTGAAACCGTTGGCGTACATCAACAGAAATGTGCCGATGATGGTGATCGGAATCGAAGCCGCGACAATCATCGTGCTGCGGATGTTTCTGAGGAAGAGCAGCAACGCGACAATCGCCAGCAAGCCTCCGGTGATGGCGGAATCTTTCAGATTGTTGATGGACTGTTTGATGAACAGCGACGAATCGGAAATTGGCCAGACGGAAATGTTCGGGAAGTTTTTGTTGATCCGTTCCAGTTCCTGGTTGACGCGTTCGGCAACGGCGACGGTGTTCGCGCCGGATTGTTTGCGGATCGAAAACCGAATGCCGGGTTTGTCGTCCACGCGGACTTGCTGGCGGATTTCTTCGTGGGTGTCCACGACTTCGGCGACGTCTTTTAGGTAAATCGGCGTGGCATTGCGCGAGGCAACGACGACATTGCGAACATCTTCGACGTTGGTGAATTCGCCCTGCGAACGCAGCAGAATTTCGTATTTGCCTTCGTCAATCGGACCGACCGGGCGGTTCTGGTTTTCGCGGCGCAAAATGTTGACGATGGTGTTGACCGACAAACTGTATGAGCGGAGTTTTTCAATCGAAAGTTTGACGTGAATTTCCCGTCTCAAGCCGCCGCGAATATCAATCGCGGCGACGCCCGGCACGCGTTCCAACATTGGCTGGATGTCTTTTTCAAGCATCGTTCGCATTTCGCGCGGTTCCATGTTGCCCGAAACCGCCAGGAACATGATTGGAAATTGCGTGGTGTCGAATTTGAAGATCGAAGGCGGCAGCACGTCTTCCGGCAAAGCGCCACGAACGCGATCAATGCGTGTGCGAAGTTCGTTGGCGGCTTCGTCCAGGTTGACGCCCCAGTCGAATTGCACGCGAACGCTGGAAGTTCCCTCCGAAGAGGTTGAAGAAATACGAAAAACGCCCGGCGCCGAACTCAAGGCCGATTCGATGGGGCGAGTCACCAGATTTTCCATTTCCTCCGGAGCGACGCCCGGATAATCCGCGCGAACCGACAACGTCGGATTTTGAATTTCCGGCATCAAATCCACGGGCAATCGCAGAAAGGCGATGGAACCGAGCAGCACCAATACCGAAATAAACATGTAAATCGTGATCGGACGACGAACTGAAAATGCTGGCAAACTCATCTCTTACTCCGCTTGGTAAAAAAGTAGCGCAGGTTTTTCTCTCCTGCGTTTGAATTGGCGAAATCCCTTTTACAGTCTCAATGTCTGGATTGTCTCGTTAGTTTGTGGGGCGTTGGCCGGATTGTCCGGGTTGTCCTTGGCTAGCGGGTTGGCCCTGGCTTTGCTGGCCAGCTTGGGCTTGTTGCTGGACGGGGCCTCCGCCCGGACGACCGCCTTGCCCGCCACCTGGTCCCCCCTGACCTCCGGGGCTACGCTCGCTCACACGGTCGCCTTCCTTGACCAGATTGACGCCCTGGGTGATGACCTTGTCGCCGAGCTTCAGCCCGCTCAGGATTTCCACTTTGTCTGCCTGAGCCAGGCCGGTTTCGACCTCCAGAAATTTGGCTTTATCGGCTTCGATGGTGTACACGCCGGGTTTCTCTCCGCGATAGACCAGCGCGTCGCGTGGCAAGAGCAAGGTTTCGCGCTCGCTGCCCAGATTCAATTCCACGCGAGCGAACATTTCACCTTTAAGCATGCCGTTGGTGTTGGGAATTTCGATTTCGACCTGCCCATTGCGCGTTTGCGGATCAAGCAGCGGCGAAATTCGCATGACACGTCCGGTGAATTTCTGACCCGGCAAACTGTCAATCGTGACTTTGACCTGGACGCCTCGTTTGATTCGGGAAATGTCCTGTTCAGACGCATTGGCCAAAATGACCATCGGGGAAACGCTGACGATGTTGACGATTGGAGTGTTGGCTCCGGTCATTGCGCCCAAATCCAGCAACCGTCGAGCGACGACGCCGGCAATCGGGGAATACACGCGCGTCTGGCTTTGGCGAATGTTCAATTCGCGCATCTCGGCATCGGATTGGCGGCGCTGGGCGCGCGCCAGTTCCAATTGCGAAGCCGCCACACGATGCCGCATTTCCAGCGCATCAAGTTCCTGCTGCGACAGCACACCGTCTTTGACAAGTTGTTTGCGGCGATCCAATTCGACTTTGGCGTTGTTAAGTTCGGCTTCCCGTTGGGCGATGGAGGCATCCGCCACGGCGATGGAGGCTTTGGAACGCTCAATCTGTTGGCGGATTTCATCGTCTTCAATGGTGGCGATCAACGTGCCGCGTCCGACTGCCTGGCCCACATCCACGTTGATTTGCGTAATGCGTCCGGCGATGCGGGATGTCACATCCACTTGTTGTTTAGGACGCAGCGAGCCGGTCAAGGAAACCATCTCGCTGATCTTGCCACTGGTGATTAACCCGGTTTGAACCTGTTGAACTCGGCCAGCGCCGCCGCCGGGACCACCACGACCACCAGCCGCTCCACCAGGAGCGCCAGGAGTTGCCGCCGCTTCGTTTTTGGCCTTGATGGTTTTGTACACCTTGAAGCCCGTCAACCCCGCCAGCCCAAGGAAAATAAAAAGAATGAGAAAGTGTTTGAACTTAAATTTTGTTGCCATGATTATTGATGGTGAGACCGTCTCCTTCACGATGGCATAGACGGCATCTTGTGAAGAGTTGGATACAGTTTTTTTCTGTTTGGCGAAATTTGGATTTAGACAGGATTTATGCGGCGGCGGCTGAGATTCGACCAAAGTTGCCGAAAACCAAAAGTAGGCAAATTCATCCGCGCATTTTTTGTCGCAGGATCGAAGGTTGAAAGATTTCTCCGACGCGGCAGCGAAAACCCGGCAGTTGTTCACTCGTCAGGTCGTCATTGGCTGTCAAAATGGTGGTGTTGGTTGGCGAATGGTGAATGGTGATGGTTTGCTGTTCAGGCGAAACCAACCAAATTTCCCGTACTCCGGCAGCAAAATAGTTGGCGACTTTCTTGCTGACCTTTTCCCAAGCGTCGTTTGGCGAAATGACTTCAACGGCAAGATCGGGAGCAATCGTCCACAAGCTTTCCGGTTCGCCATCTTCGGGAATGCGATCGGCAGAGACAAAACCGATGTCAGGCAAGCGTTCGTTTGCGCCAATCAAAAACGTCGTGTCCGGCGTGTAAACGCCACCGAGGAAATTGTCTTCGATAAATGCGCCAACTTTGATCAGCAAGCGCGCAGTAACGCCGCCGTGTCTGGCTCCAGCCATATCTTTCACCTCCGGTTTGCCGTTGACGACTTCGAATTCTCTCTCCGTGTCGAATGCGAATTCAGTTGCGACTGCCATAGTTTTACTCCTGCCCAAGTTTGTTCGAGGCAAACCGATTTTAGCCCGGTTTGCCTCTCGTTCGCCAAGCGTGAGCAACGCAATGATTTGGGGTTACAACCAGCGTTTCAACCACGCGTGAACTTCCGAATAAAAGAACCGGCTGTTTTCGCCACGCAAAATCCAGTGATTCTCTTCGGGGAAGACAATCAACTTGCTGGGAATTTTCAGGCGCTGGTGAATGCTCCAGCTTTCCAGCGAATTGTTGAGCGGCACGCGGAAATCATTTTCGCCAACGGTAATCAGCATCGGAGTTTTGAATTTCGCGGCATAGCGGATGGGATTCTGGGTGCGCCAGATTTCGCCCTGTTCCCAGACCGGGCCACCATTGTTGACCTCGCGGCTGTAGATGGTGTCGCTGGTTCCCCATTGCGATTCCAGATTGATCAAACCCGCGTGCGAAATCAGGCATTTGTACCGCGTGGTCGTCGCCTGCATCCAATTGGCCAGATGGCCGCCATAACTGGCTCCGCCCGCGGCTTGGCGCGAAGCGTCAATCCATTTGAAGTCCTTGATGACGGCATCGGCGGCTTCGTTCAATTCTTCGCCGGGACCTTTCAACGGGTCACCCTGGATTTCCTGCGCGAACTTTTCGCCGTATCCGGTCGAGCCAGTGTAATCGGTCATCAAAATCACGTACCCGGGCGCAGCCAGCAGGTGGTAATTCCAGCGCAAGAAAAACTGATCGCGCGTCATCGTGTGCGGACCGCCGTGCAGGAAGTTGAACAAAGGATACTTTTTGTTCTCGTCAAAATTCGGCGGCAAGACGATCAGCGAGTGAATCTTCTTTCCGCGTTTGCTGGTGAACCAGTGATGGTGCAACGGAGCCAGATCGAGTTGCGCCACGCGGTCAGCGTTGAACGAAGTCAGATTGCTGTGGCGTTTGGCAGCCAAGTCAATTTTGACGACTTCCGCCGGACTGACGGCGCTTTCCCAATTGGCAAACAGCATCAGTGAAGACGCTTTTCCGGGAATTGAAAGGCTGGTGTAGACGCCGGAGTTCATCTCAATCGCAAGCCGGACTTCGCCGCCGCTGGCCGAAACGGAATACAACTTTTCGTGGCCAGCGTCTTCGGCCAACAGATAAAGAGTTTTGCTGTCCGGCGAAACGGCAAAACTGGATGGCGCGCGGTCGAAACCAGCAGTCACGACTTTGCGTTCGCCAACCGAAGGCCAGGCAAAGCTGACGATGCGGTTCAGGTTGTAGACCTTTTCATTGTTCGGCGAAAACTGACAGAACAAGGTTTTGCCGTCGGGGCTGAATTTCGGTGCGAAATAGCCATCTTTGCCATCGGTCAATCGTTTGGGTTCACTGCCGTTGATCGAAACCTGATAGATGTCGGAATTGGTATCGGCGTACGCCGCAATGTTGCGATTGACAGTTGCTGCAAACACGACAGATTGGCCGTCGGGTGACCAGACCGGATTCAAATCATCGCTGCCGGAACCGGTGATTCCCGCGAAGCCCGCTTCGGCGACCATCTTCGTTCCGGCCAGCAAGTCTTTGGCCTTGGCGCCGTTTTCCAGAGACTGGACGAAGACGCGAGTTTGACGGTCATCCAGCCAGCGATCCCAGTTGCGAATCGGGAAGGTGTCGTAGACGCGAGCATTCCATTTGCGGGCTTTGCGTTCGGCGGCGGCTTTTTTGTTGTCCTCGTCGTTGAGCGTGCCGGGGAAAACGCTGCTTTGAAACAGAATGGCTTTGCCGTCGGGGGAAAACTGCGGGCTGCGCGCTCCGGTTGAAAGTGTCGTGACGCGCATGGCTTCGCCGCCTTCGATGTTCAGGATGTAAATCTGCGGGACTTCATCGCCTTCGCGCCGGGCGGAAAAGGCGATGCGTTTGCCGTCGGGTGACCACGTCGCGCCGCTTTCGCCGCCTTTGGTGCTGGTCAATCGCCGAGGCTTTGCGCTGCCATCGCCGGGCACGATCCACAAATCCGACACCTGATCGGCTTCGACGTAACTTGGTTCCTGCACGGAAAAGATGACCCATTTGCCATCGGGACTTGGCACCGGAGCGCCGACACGTTTCATCAGCCAGACGTCTTCGTGCGTGATCGTGCGTTTGGCTTGCGCTGACACGATAGTGGCCAACGCCATCAATGCGATGATTGAGATGATTGAAATGATGAGCCGTTGAATGGAACGATTGGTTTTGAACATGGCTTTACCTCAGTCATAGCCCGCGCGAGAGCACGGGCTGCTTTCCGAAAACAAGCCCTTCCTTACGGTCGGGCTACTGACACGGTATTTACTTTTTCAGCGCATCCTGAAGGAAGGCCGAAACATCCTGTTTCAATCTGGCCAGCGAGTTGACGTCTATGTACATCATGTGACCGGCTTCGTAATACGCGGTTTTGATGTTCTGTTTCAGCGAAGCATCCAGGTACATGTGGTCAATCGTGTATTCCGCCGCAAAGTACGGCGTGGCCATATCGTAATACCCGTAGGCCACAAAGACTTTCATAAACGGATTTTTCGCAAAGGCGCTTTTCAGAGCGACGCTGGTATCCACGAAGGCATTATCCGATCCCCAGTTCCACGGCGAGGAAAATCCTCCGCCGAGGATGTGATACACCGCGTCGGTTTTGTAACCAAGCTGACGGCGAACGTAATCGTTGAACGCAGCCGTGTACGGCGGACGAATTGCCGACATGCTTGGGTCGAAGTCCGTGCGTTCGCCTGCGGCGTTGGAATCAATTCCCTTGAACCGGCTGTCCAGGCGTCCGGTCGTGCGGCGTTCGCTGCGTAACAGCTCTTTGTTGAACTTTGGCAGGTCAACTTTCAGGTCGCAGTTTTCAATGAACTGTTTGCTCAATCCTGTGTAGCGCGACAATTGCTCGACGGCTTTTTGCCGTTCTGCCGGAGTCATCCGCCCGGCTTTGGCCAGCGCAACAGCGTATTCGGTGATCGTCCATTTTTCCGCTTCGTCCAGCACTTTTCTCAGCGGCAGTTTCTGCAAATCCGGCGGAAGCTTTTTGTGATACCACGCCGTCGCCGTGTACGAAGGTAGCATCAACACAAAGGCCGAATCGTTGCCTTCGGCAAAGCGCGCCGTCTGGAAATTCATGATCGTCGAAATCAGCAACACCCCGTTGAACGCAATGCCGCGATCTGCCAGCAATCCTGACAAACCTGAAGCGCGCGTGGTTCCGTAACTTTCGCCGACCAGAAACAGCGGCGAAGCCCAACGTTCATGACGCGTCAAATACATGCGGATGAATTCGCCGACGGAATCCAGATCGCCATTCAGTCCCAAAAACCGTGCGGCGATGTCCGGGCGCGCGGCTCGGCTGTAACCCGTGCCAACCGGATCAATGAACACCAGATCGGTTTGATCCAGCCACGTATGTTGGTTGGCTTCCAATTCGTACGGCGAAGCAGGCAACCAGCCTTCGGGTTGCATCTTGACTCGTTTCGGTCCCAATGCTCCCAGATGCAACCACACCGAAGACGATCCAGGCCCGCCGTTGAACGAAAACATCAACGGGCGTTTGGCCGGATCGGCAGTTCCGTCCAGCGTGTAGGCCATAAAAAACATCTGCGCTTCAATGTCGCCGGAAGTCTGATTTTTGATCGGCATCATTCCGGTGGTGACGGTGTATTTGAGCGTTTTGCTGCCGACCTGAATTTCGTGTTTGGTGACAACGGGCGGCTCTTCACGCATGGGCGGTGGAGTCGCGGCAGGTTGCGCTCCGGTCGCAGGCGGAGTTTGAGGCGGCCCCTGTTGTTGTCCGCGCTGTTGCGCCATCAGCGATAGGGAGCAAACCGACAACAAGGCCAGCAAAAGTAGAACTCTTTTGAACACGGTGGAACCTCCAAATTGAATTGAGTTGTTTGAGCGGCGAGAGTCTGTTCGGAAATCAAAACTTTGGCAAGCCGACAACAAACCCAATCATGATTGCGTTACCTGATCAGGTTGGCTTTGCCGTCAACCAGACCGCGCGCAATTGGGAAATCTACGAATGCCGGACTTAGCGGCTTACGGCTTCGGCGGATCGGAACGAATTGCAACACCACAATGTCGTTCTGGCCTGCGCGCAGCACTGTTCCCGTCGGCAACGCCAGCGCAATGCCAATGCGGCCTTGCGCGGTTTCGGACGAATTGACCAGCAACGTCGCTTGTTTGGTGTGGCGTCCGGGTTTGGCCGAAACGAATCTCCACGCAGAGGAATCAAAATTGAGGCTGAAGCTGAGCGCATTTTCCACGCCAGTCGCGTTCAGCTTCACAGTAACCAAACCGTCATTGTTCTGGACGGTAAAATCACTGAAGTTTGTTTTTCTGCTATCAACAGATTTTCCGCCAACTCCCAACTCCCAACTCCCAACTCCTAATTCCTGTCCGCCAATTGCCGAAGTTACTGAAGCCGGGCCGCCTGTCACTGGCAAGGCATCCACTCCGGCGACATAGCGCCCGGTTTGCACCCAATCCACCAACGTGATGCGTCCATCGCCGAGCGTTTCGCGCGGTGCAACATCGGCGCGCTGAAATTCGTTGCCGGTTGCGGCAACGTCCAGACCGACGACAAAACGGCCAACCTGCACCCAATCAGAAACTGTCAGCAAACCATTGTTGTTGCCACCGGGGCGCGGAGACACGTCGCCTTCATACCCTTGAGCAACGCGATTGATTACGGC
>JAEUQP010000090.1 GCA_016789645.1 Acidobacteriota bacterium
ATTTTGACGGTTACGCCGCCCAGCGTTTTCGGCAGTGGCAATGTCGTGGCAATGGTGGTTTGCGTGGAAAGGCCGGCTCCAAACAAGGCGGCGATGGAGCCAGGAGCAACAACGGCTTCGTAGCTGGCTGCATTGACCAGCGCAACCGGAGCCGCTGTTGTGGGACTAGCTTGCGTCGGTTGCGCTGGGTGCGTAACCGCAAGGGTTACAACGAGGCAGATCATAACGAAGGTAAACGCGTTTTGCCATTTGAAGGCAGCTTGCGATTTCATCTCAAAAGTCCTTTCCAAAGCAGGCAGGGACGTCTGCGTATCCAGTCATTGCAGCAAGAATCCCAGATTGGCGAATGAGCCATTTGAGGATTTGTTGGGCGTCGCTTGCCGAACTCAGAATCAGCGTTTTGTCAGCCAGATTGTTGGCGACCCAATCGTCATAAAACGCCTTGAGCGATTCCGCCAACGTTCGATGCAACGTTGGCGGAGCGTTAATTTGGTCAGCGTGAGTGTCATAACCGACTTGAGAGCTAGAAAAAAGTCGCCTCAACTTCTTTCTCCAATCGGTATTGCTCTGATCCGGGCGAACGCCAAACGATGCGCGTCGCCACAGGTGCGCCATTCAGTCGTAGGCTGATACTTCCATAACGATCCCTCTGGTCGTGAAATTGCCGTTTGGAATGGGTGACTTGGATTTCCGTACTGCTTGGGGCGCTGGAATCCCCTCTGTCAGACAACCCGTTGGCCAAGATTTTTACAGCTTTGAAAAAGATCTAAAAAAAATTTCCATCCGATGACACCTTGTTCCGGTTTTTCTCGCTTTAGAAGTTGAGGGTGAAGAAACGAGCGTGTTTTTGCAGAAACTGGAACAAGTTATCTCCTGCTCCCCCTGAAAAGTTCCGCGCACGCCGGGGAATTCAGCAATCAGCCATTAAGCTGAATGCCTTGGTGGCGCGGAACGTTTGTGAGCAGAGAACAGTCTTTTGAGTTGCGTCCATTCGGCCTCGGGGTTACCGATTAACCAGCCAGCCGCTTGTTGCTAAAACGGGCGGGCACAAAAAAGCCGCAGACTTTGCTGAAGCACAGAGTCTGCGGCTTTTTGATTGTCTTGCGGACGAAATTTTTTGCGTTTACTTCCTGCGTTCGTCCTTGTAAATCTGGCCGTCCAGAATCGTCAGCACGCGATGAGCGTGCGCGGCAACATCCGGTTCGTGAGTAACCAGAATGATCGTATTGCCCTGATCGTGCAGCCGTTCCAGCACCTGCATGATTTCTTCAGACGTTTTGGAATCAAGGTTCCCCGTCGGTTCGTCCGCCAGAATGATCGAAGGATTGTTGACCAACGCACGAGCAATGGCGACGCGCTGGCGCTGCCCGCCGGAAAGCTCGTTCGGTTTATGGGTCATGCGATGGCCAAGCTCGACGGATTCCAATGCTTTCTTGGCCATTTCAATTCGTTTGCCCGATGGAGTGCCATTGTAAATCAGCGGCAACTCCACATTGTGAAGCGCCGTGGCCCGCGGCAACAGATTGAATGTCTGAAACACAAATCCGATTTCCTTATTGCGGATGTACGCCAATTCGTCGTCATCCATCTGCGAAACCAGTTTGCCGTTCAGCCAATATTCGCCTTTGGTCGGCGTATCCAGACAACCGATCATGTTCATCAGTGTGGATTTTCCAGACCCCGACGGGCCAATGATGGCGACGTATTCGCCGCGCCGGATTTCAAACGAAACTCCGCGCAAGGCATGAATTTCTTCGTCGCCCATTACGTAAGTTTTCCAAAGATCGTCCGTGCGAATCATCACCTCGCGCGGTTCGACGCTCGGGGCTTGTTTCTGAACAACGGGTCTTGTTTCGGGTTGAATCATTGTAGCTACCATTTTTGAGACATCCTTGTTGGAAAGGCAGGAAACCCCAAACAGGCAGGCAGCAAACTGTTCATCGTCGCCGCCTGCCCCTGCTTGGGTTACTTGCTGTCTTTACTGGCATCACCGCCAGGTTTCTTATTCTTGTCTTCGCGTTTGATGGCCTGATCCGGCTTCAGAGTTCGAAGCTGGCGGTAAGGCCCAATGACGATTTCCTGGCCTTCAGACAATCCGCTCAGGATTTCAATGTCGTTTTCACCCGTGATTCCGGTTTCCACCGGTTTGAAGACGGTTTTGTTGTTTTCAACAGCAAACAAACCTTTGACCGGCTTTTTGTCTTTCGGTGCTTGCGCTTGTCCGGTCGGCGCCGCGCCGCCCGATTGCAATTGTTGCGGATCGCGCTCGACCAACGCCTGCAACGGAACCGCAATGATGTTTTCGCGGCGTTCGGTGGTAATCACGGAAGTGGCCGACATGCCGGGACGCAAAGCATCTCGAACTTCTTGCGACATGTTGGTCAGCCGAATGACGACTTTGAAATCCTTCGCTTCCTGCGAACCGGAGGTCGCCGTCTGGGCGATGCTCTGACCGCTGCGCGTCAACGCGGTAGCCGCGATTTCCACAACTTCACCTTCGATTTCGCGTTCGCCCAATGCGTCTACTTTCACTTTGGCTTTTTGACCATGCCGGACGTTTTTGATGTCAGTTTCGTCCACTTTCACATCAACGTTGATCGTGGACATATCGGCAATAATCATCAAGCCCGTCGAAGAAAAGCTGGACACGGCAAAGGTTCCGACCTGGATGATCGGGCCGCCAACCACACCTTCAATCGTGGCGTACTGAGTCGTTCGTTTTAATTGATCGGCTTGCTGCGCCAGATTGGCTTTTTGCTGGGCGACTCGCGCATTCGAAGCTTCAAGCTGGGCTTTGGACTGTTTCACACGAATCTCGGCGTCCTTCACTTGAACTTCGGATTGGTCAACTCGCGCTTTGGCAGCATTCACCGAAGCCATAGCTGAATCGTAACGCATTTTGGCAGTGTCATACGTCGAACGCGAGGCAATGCCGGATTCGAGTAAATCCGTTTGGCGTTTCAGCTCAATACCGGCGTTACTTTTTTCGACCTGAGCGCGTTCCAGATCAGCCTGGGCAGTGACAAGTGCCGCACGAGCTGTGTTGATGGCATTTTCCGCGACATTGATCGCAGCCATTTGATTCTGAACATCTGCCTGAACCACTCTCAGTCCGGCTTCCTGCGCGGAAGTCGAATTGGCCAATTGGGTGGGGTCTACGCGAAGCAACGGCTGGCCTTTTTTGACCAGATCGCCTTCTTTGACAAACACATCGGTGACGCGACCTGCGACTTCAGCAGTGAGGTTGATAAATTGAATCGGTCTGACTTCGCCATTGGCGGTCACTTTGGATTCCAGCAACGTGCGTTTTTCAACTTTTGCGACCTGCACTTCCGGCAAATCCTTGCCGCGATTGAACAGCGTCAATCCAATCACAGTGCCGAGAACGACCAACACTCCGACTCCGATGATGATTTTTTTGTTTCTTGAGACTGCCATGAGTCCAAATCCCTCCAGAGGATGATGATTCAAATTATGTCTTTCAGCTTGAAAGCTTGTTTTGTTAGTTCTTTTTTTGTGGTGGAACTCCTTCGACCGGAAGCCCATACGAAAGAGCCTTTTTCCATGTTTCAATAGAGTGACAAATTGTTAAAGCGCATTGTAAAGACCTCTTGCACGTTCAGACAAGCAACAACCCAATTTCCAATTCAAAAGTGCGCAAATAAAAACGATGCAACGTGGAATTCATAAACAAAGCCCCACGACTACAAGTCGCTGATTTTAATGTTTGCAAGGATTTATCCAGGATAAATCGGTTGAAGTGCCCTGAGTCGGTGTGTATAATCCGCCCCGCTTGAAAAGACCAATACACGGTGATGCCTCACCATTCTTCCAAATGGATATCGTGTTCAAGCATTCAATAAAGTTCCAAACTTTAAGATGATCACTGGGAGCGAATTCAGGAATCGCCCAACTGCCGAATCGGCGCCCTGATATCCTCACAAGATAACAACTCCCGTGAAAATCAATCTCGTTGCCGTAAAGTGAGAATCCGATTCACAGTTCTGTGCCCACAGCCTGTGAGCCAGTATCTGCATTAAGGGTGCGGAAATTCAGGTTTCTGCTCTCTATCATGCTGTTCTTTAATTACTGAAACCGTGATTCGTGACTGAGTTTGTCGCCATCTGACCCCGAAATCAGTTCGACAAGAATTTCGACAGTCTATCCAATACGGCTATACCGCCATTGATCTGACCCTTCCGCAGGCCCCGCTGCAAAGTGACGGTTAAGTATTCGCGTTTTCGGTTAATCACACTCAACTCTATTTTTACCGGTTTGGTGAAATCAACTCCGGCTTTGAGCGTCGCGCCCGCATTGGCGCGTTGGCGTTATGGTTCTTCGCCTCACAGATTCGGAGAACTTAGCTAGAGGAGGAAAAATTGAAATCCAGAGTATTACTAATTCTAGGATTGGTCGCAGTGGGACTGATGGTGTTTGCATGGCGCACGAACCTGCTCACCTTCGGTCAGACTGTGACGAATCGAGCGTATGACAGTCCGGCTGGTCAGTTTACGCTGCCAACCGTAGACGGCACGGCTGGCAATCTAGGCACAGATTACAAATTGGCTCGACTTGCTTTCGGGTTCGCTTCTAACGTCCCGCAAGTGGGCGATCTGGCGGGCGATACCGGAAACGGATTCAGCGATCGTTACGATTTTGAAAACCTGAATGCGTTCAGCATCGGCCAGTCCGCCAACAACATCGGGGATCTGGACAGCCTTGATCCTCGCAACGAAGTGATCGTGGGCGGTCGCAGAATCAATCCTGGATTCCGCTTTGTCCACATCGGGATGCAACCGTTCATTTGGCAAGTCGGCGAACAGGACGACATGGTGGCCACTCGTGAAGTGACGGTTTTCCCTTCGATTGACCATTTGTTCGACCCTGAAATTCCCGGTTACGGTCCGAACGGAGTGAATCCGCCGCCAGGTGGAATCGGCAATGTGGTGCTGGAAGCAGCAGAATTCACTGTTTGGGGAACCAACGATCGTGCTGAAGCTTTACTGGCGGCTCAAACGCCAGGATACTTTGGACGCGGCGGAACGGGCGTAGCGCCCAACAATAAATGGTTTCGAGCCTCGCTGACCCGAATCTTCGCTGACGGATTCAAGGATTACAATGGGTCCAGCCCGTTCACTCCGCGACCGGCTGGCAGTCCTTCGCCACAGGAAGGCGATGATTTCGCCTCGCAGTGGCAGTTCCGTGACGCGAGCGGCAATCCGGCAGCCGTTAAATACGTTGCCGTCTATGCCAATCGCACGCGTGACGAGAAATTCTTCCGCGCGGATTCCACCGGCAGAGTTCCAGGCAACATCGCTCAGAGCAATGAAGCCGAAATTGATGCGGTCGGATTCCGCGAAGTGATCATTCCGCCCTTCGCATCGGTCGCCGGTCGTGTGATCAACGACGCGAACGCGAATGGCAAAAATGATCCGGGCGAATTGCCGATTCCCGGTGTCACCATCAATTTGAGCGGCAACGGTGTTAACCTGACGACCACGACAAATGCCAGCGGAGACTACTTATTTGAAAGCTTGATGCCGGGCACGTATCGCGTCACTGAAGTCAATTTGCCGAACTATCTGGATACGGGTGTTTTGCCCGGAGTCGGAAATACGGCGATTGACCTGAACAACATCAACGCCGATTTGGAAGCAGGCGAAGACAGCATTGAAAACAACTTCCTCGATGCATTACCGCCTACGGATGAATGTACGCCAGGCTGTTTCAACAGTGTGGATATGTGGTTGTTGTTCGATGGGGCACGCCAGGCGGTGTACGACGCTAACGGCGGCGTGGGTGCGATCTTCATCCTCTCGCTAAATCGCGCGGCGGCCAACGATGGCGAAGTCGTCGAGGCCTTGATGGGAATTGACACGCCCAGAGCCAGATTGAATGCCCAGTTTGTTGCCGCACAACTCAACGCGCTGAGTTTCCCGAAAACCATCTTCAATCGCGCCTCGTGCTTCTATACCGGCCCGAACGTGATTATGCGGATTCCGGGCGACCCACGTTTGTTGGAGTTGTTGAATCGGGCTCGAACGATCTTTGCCACAGGCACTGATTTCGACGTGGATCAACTGGCCGTATACATCGAGGCGTTCAACAACATCACGGCAACCAGAGGGATTATCTGCCCGTTTGCAGACCCGTGATGCAGTAAGTTTGCGCACCAATGAATCAGAGACAAGGTGCGCATTTCCGCAAAAATCGCTGCACTTCAAGGCTGTCGGTCTTCCGGATCGGCAGCCTTTTTTGTCAAAAGCGGCGGCGGTTGCGCCCTTTGCCGGGTTGATGATATTTCTTCATCCTCACACAAATTCATCGGAGAAAAAAAACGGAATGACCGATTTTCAGGAACTCACTTCGACGTCTGCACTGGCTGAGGCAATCCAATCAAGCAAACATCAGCCGGTGTTGTTTTTCAAACACAGCCTGACTTGCGGCATCAGCCAGCGAGCATTCGGCGAATTCGAGCGGTATTTGCAATCGCCGGAAAGCGGAAAGGTTCAAAATTATCTGGTGGTGGTGCAGACTGCACGCGAAGTCAGCAACGAACTCGCCCGCGTGCTTTCCGTCGAACACGAATCGCCTCAGGCCATTTTAGTCAGCGCAGGGCAGGCCGTGTGGAATGATTCGCACCTTGCGTTGAAAAGCGACGCCCTGAAGATGGCTGTCAGTCGCAACTAAGCGGGATTGGAAAGACTCGGATTTTCCGGGAAAGCACGTCTTTTGACTGAATCGTTGTGGGTGACTGAGTTCCCCGATCCTTCCTTCTTGCGATTGACAAGTCTGGCGAATGTGTCGAGGTCATTAGCGGGGAGGACGAACCATGACATCATCGCCATTGGAATTATGGCTGTCCGGTTTCCCCGGGCGCTCAGCAACCGGATTCTGGTCATCTTCTCCGCCAAGTTCTGAAATTTTATCGGGTAGATTTTCGGCAGGAACTTCAGTTGTGGAAACTTCGGTTGAATTCGCCACAGACTGTTCGGCGATTCCTCTGGCCTGAGTGGATGAGACGGCGAACATCACGGCCAAAACCAGACAGCCAAACGCCAGCTTCACCGATAACATTGCAGAACCGGTGCGAAAAAGTGTGTGTGTGTTCAGGTTTTTTTTGTCAGTCTTCATAATGTCTGTCCCTTCGTTTTGTGTTCACCGTTCCAACTCTTCACATGTCACAAACCTGTTCTTGCTATTTGATTCCTCAGTCACCGTGAAAGGCGGCTGTCATCAGTTTGTTCTAGCTGAAATTACTGTTGCCTTTCACCGTTTTGCGATGTCACGGCTGAGTGATTGCACTATACAGACCCGAGCCGGAACGTAGTGTGGCACTTTCACAGGAACCCGCTTCCCGGCTTGCAACTTTTAGTAGTGTGGCATTTTTGTAATTTGCGCCACTGTGTCCTTGTCACAACTGCAAGTTTGGCGTACTTTTGCCGCCGATTCGTCGCCCCCCACTTTCGAGGTGGTCCGAAACTACGCGTTTGAAGCAGGAATGCAGAAAGTGGAAAAACTTGAACGAGCATATCAACTGGCTTTCTTTATACTTGGTAACCAGGAAGCGGCTGAACAGGCCGCAGTTGCAGCAGTTGATCGGCTGCAAGTGGCAGTGGCGACTCAGGACCGCCGCTACTATTACATCCCCCAAGGTAGCTCGCGTCAGCTTGGTCGTGCGACCGGTTCGCGCAGCAAGGTGAATTTCAACGAGTGGCACCTGCTGCAACGGCTGGTTTACGACGAAACCGAACCCGCGGAACGTGCTCAGGAACGTGCGGGATTCGACGATCATCGGATGCTGATTTATTACCTCAAGCATCTGGTCAGAATCACGATCAAGCGAAACTCCTTTTACGTTTCTCTTGGAGTCACGCGATTTTTGCACCGGTACTCGATCACTGAGGCGATGGCGTTTTACAACGTCCTGATGCAGGATCCGAGTCGCGTCAAAGACAATTACTATTGGCGTTCGCGCAAAAGCCAGTTGCTCCAGGAAATCCAGGCGCGCTTCGGCGAATGGCTCATGCTTGCGCGCGGCGCTTATGGCGAAGAACGATTCATCCCCCGATCTGAACAGACACGATACGCCGACTTCGTCAGCCAATCTTTGCAAATCCTGATGCCGTGGGAAATTTCTTGTCCGCTGCCTGCCAACCCGGCGGCGGTGAGAGGTGAAATTCCCGCCCTGCGTTTCGATGGGGACGATCCGGATGAAGAGCATCGGATAGAAATTGCTCGCATCCACACAGCATTGCATGTGGCTTGTTTCCAGCGATTGATTGCTGGAATGGATTTGGATTCGCCGGCTCAACGACTGGATTTGCCGGAGTTTTTTCATCCTGAAATGAGTAACCATAATTCGCAAAAAACAAACGACAGGCTCAATCTCTTTGACCACATGTTTGAATCAGGCCCAATCAACCCAACTTCTCTTCGCGCCCAACTGGAAGAGCGCCTGACTCAGCGTCAGACCGCTCAACAGAATCTGCGTCAGGTCAGAATCTGGGTGGATCGGCAACCACGAGCGGTGCTTGATTTGAGTTCCGGCAATCAGGCCGATTTCAGACTCTTCGAAGGAGATGAGTTCATCGAGATTCGCCACGATGAATTTCCTGAAGTTTGTTTGGCGCTTTATCCCATTGATTACCAGATGCTGCGACAAGCCCAATCAACTGAAAACTTCCTGATCGAAATGCCCAATGGTCAAAAGCTTCGCTTCGCACTCACGCCCGAACGTGACTCTTTTGGCGAAATCACCGGAGCAAGCGTCCAGATCAATGCTGAAAGCAGAAACCCAAATCTGGCCGATTGGCTGGCTTCGATCTGGCAACACACGAAATCCTCTGTTGGCGCACTGCTCTTGCCAGAGCAAACTGCTTCGGCCTGGCGGTATGCCTTGCCGGCGGTGTTGCTCATCGTTGCTGGCGTCAGTGCGTTGGCGTTATGGAACGTTTTGCGCACGGCTCCGAATGAAGAAACAGCCATTACTGGTCCGGCGAATCCGGGCGGTCAACCGTCAACCAATGGCAACACTGCTGCAGCCAATCCCAACTTGACGCCTTCGCCGTCCATTCTGTCTGTTACGCAGCAACGTCCTGACAAACCCAGCACATTGCGCGACCACGATGTAACCGATGGCGAAGCAGTGCCGCTGGTGGGATCTCCGGCAGAAACGCGCAAAGTGTTTCTTTCCATCAACCGCGAATCCGAAGAGCTACAAACCGAGATCACCAATCGGTTGAAAGCCGCAGGATTCTGGCAATTGACGGACAAAGATGAAGCCGACACATTGCTCAACATCATCCTTTCTTCGGACGGACGAACAGCGTCGGTCGAGCTTGTGAATGCCAAAGGACGTGTCATTTGGCCGCGTTCCGGTAAACGCCAGAAATATTCCGGAGACACCATCCAGATCGCGGAAAAGCTTGTTGCGGATTTGCAAAACGCCGTTCGTCGCCCTCGCTGATGCTCCGAAACAAAGCGTTTACTTCGATTCGCCTTGCAAGGTGAAAGCCGCCCAGTAATACGGTGACTGCCACTGCTTGCCGTTCCACATCGAAATCTGAGCCGCGCGCAAAGCCGCTGCCGGGGATTGTTTTCCGATCAGAAGCCCTCGATAAAAGCGCGTCATGAATTCGGAGGTGGCGGCGTCATCCACAGACCACAAGCTGGCAATGACGCGCGGAACGCCTGCGTGCATAAAACCACGCGTCAATCCCATCACGCCTTCGCCTCGGACTTCCTTGCCCAATCCTGTGCGGCAAGCGCTCAGGACGACCAGATCCGCCGACAGTTTCAGCTTGTAGATGTCGCCGAGCCGAAGCACGCCGAGTTGCGGCTCTCCCTGTTCATTGACCAGCGAAAGCACCAACCCGGAAAGCTCCGGGGATTGGCTATTGAGCAAACCATGAGTTGCAAAGTGAATGTAGCGATAGGGGCTGAGCGCATCTCCGACCACCAACGACCGGTTCGCCTGAAAATCCAGCGCGACCAGTCGTTTTTGTTCCGTGGCCAAAGACGCAATTTTGACTGCTTCCTGTCTGGAAAAAGGCAGGCGAGTCAGTCCTCCGGCATCACGCTCACTAACATTCCGCAGAACGTTTTCAAGCGATTGTGCCAAAGTTTGGGGATCGGAATTGGGAAGTAATGAATTCGCCATCGGTTTGTTGACGGCCAATTCTTTATTGGAGTGAGTTTGGCTGAGAGCAATTCGATTGTCCGACTGGTTAAAAACCGGGTCGGCAATAATGGCTAAATCTTCGGTGGGCTGGCGACGAAATTGAGGATTGCGCCTCAATTCCGCCCCCACCGTCGCCGAAGGCAAATAAACGATTTCGTGTTTGACCAGCATCGGCGATGGAGAAACAGGACGATTCAGCGTTTTTCTCGCTGTTTTCTGCCCTTTCTGTTGCTCCATATCGGCTTGAGGAACAGGCAGCGCGCCAAACGGAATGTAATTCAGAACTCCGTCGCCGACGACCAGCAACCGTTTAGCCGAAAGCATATCGGCGACAGGATGAAGCAAGGTGCAGCTCAAAGACTGAGCAACCTGATTCAATTCCCGGTCTGCCTGTTGAATGCGCTGTTGCCGTTGAGCGGGTTTTTCAAATTTCACCGTCTGGCTGCGCGTGGCCAGCAGCTCATAAAACCGCAGCGCCTGCTGTTCGATTTCCGCGCGTGAAGGCAATGTCGCCGTTCGCACGGAATTTTTTCCGATAGCCCAAACGTAACTCTGCGTTTCGCCAAGGGCGAATTCCAGCAACACAGAATCATCGTCAAGCAGTTCGGTTTGGACTTCGGTCAAGCCAATCGGCTGAGGGCGCGTGATCGAAGCATAACGAAGATTGGCGCGTTTGATCCCGTTCTGCACCTGTTCGTAAGCCAGATTGAGATTGACGATTTCCTGGGCGACGGTTTCGATTTCTGCGTCAGGAACTTTTTTCCGGATCAACGCCACCCGCTCAGCTTTTTTGATCGTCAATCGCTGCGCCAGATCGCTTTCACGTTCCAACAAGGCTGCTGGAATCCCTTCTCGCAGATCAATCCGCGCTTCAGAAATCAAATCGGCCAACGCGCGCGCTCTGGCGCTTTCATTGGCTCGAAATGCCTTCGCCAGATACGTTTCCGACTTCGCTCCGTTGTTTTCAGCGCGGTCATTCTCTAAAAGTCCTGCTGCCGGTTTCTGTTGTTGCAAACGCATCAGCAAATCAACATAAAACTCGTAATAGCGCTGGTTGGTTGCCGCAAACGAAGCTCGCAGGTCGGGATTGAACATTTGCTGGCGCTGGGAATCAAAAATCGCCAGCGCTTTTTCAATCTCCTCCAATGAACCGTCGGTGTTTCCCAGATCGCGTTCGACGCGTGCCAGATCACCTCGTATGTGAGCTTCGCGTGTTGTGTCGCCTGTCGCCTGAGCCAATGCCAACGCCTGTCGAAAATGTTCATGGGCTTCTTCACGCCGACCGGCGGCTTCAGCCAACGCTCCCATGTTTTTCAGCGTTACCGTTTCGCCGCCAACATTGCCCAACGCACGCCACAAAGGCAGAGATTGCTGGTAATACTTCAGCGCATTCGCTCCTTCTCCGCTCAGATCGTGCAAACGGGCAAGGTTGGTCAACACCGCTGCTTGCAACTCCTGATCTTCCAGCGCCTGGGCAAGCTTTAACGCCTGCTGGTAATACCCCAAGGCTTTGGCGTTTTCTCCCAGCGCTTTGTACGCGACTCCCAGATTGACCAGAACTGCCGCTTCATGGCTGCGATCCGGCAGCGGCCCGGCGTCATTCAGCACAGCTTGGTAACAATCAATCGCCTTTTGCTTGTCGCCGAGATCGAAATACAGCGTGCCGAGCGCGGACAGGATCAGGTATTCCCGCTCCTTGTCCGCAATCAACCGGCTCAAATCCAACGCCTGAAGATAAGTTTCCAAGGCAGCCTGATGTTGGCCTGAATCGTGTTGACGCAATGCCAGCAGATACAGCGTTCTGGCTTCTGCGCTTTGATCGTCTCGCTGGACGGGCGCCGAGCGCCACAACGACAATGCCTTGCGATAAAGCTCCACCGCCATCTGTAAACCGGCCTGTCCGTGTTGCTGACCAACTTCCTGATTGGCCTGAGCAACCAGCTTTTCGGCGTCAACGCGTTCGGCATCGCGCGCAGTCGCAGGTCGTTGTTCTTCGATTTTGATCAGGTAACGCCCGGACTGATTGCGCAATCGGGAGCGGATTTCAACTTGATACGATTCGGATTTCGCGGGATCGGCGCTGGCAATCACAGACAGGCTTTGTTTCCCGGCATAATCAACAGCAGCTATTTTTTGGCCATTGGTATCGAAGAGGGTTGACACCACACTGACTGTTGTTTGTTCGATTGTCAGGCGCAGGTAATGACCGGCAGTGAGTTCGAAACGATATTTATGCACAGCTCCGGGAGAGAATTCCTCTTCGCGTGCTTCGCCCGGAATCAGTAAAACGGCGGTTTGAGAAGGGTCTTCGGTTATTGATGGAAGATTGGCTGCCGCAGTGTTCGCACTGAACACAAAGTGCATCCCGAGAACGAAAATGAAAATACAGAGGCTCAGACCGATTGTCAGACGGCCAAACTCAACACGTCTCTTTCGCAGGGGATGTTGGGTTTGGACATTTCGCACAAACAGCTTCTGGCCTTTTGCAGACTTCAGATGGGGGATCATTCGTACCTCCGCAAAAGCACAGTGATGAGCTGAATCGCCTGTCATCACGGCGGAATTAAACGACCTCCATCTGTTTTTATTTTCGCTCACGACTTGAGGGTTTCTGATGGCGTGCCGCCAAAGAAAGCCGTGGGCTAACAAAGAACCCAGATGAAAAATTCGCTTCCAAGCCCGGCGCAACTGTCAGCAAATTTCAGCAATTCAATTGTTGATTTTAGTAGTGACCCTTCATCAGCTAATTTGTGGGGTACGCTTTGCTTGGCGGAAAACAAAGTGTTCGCTTGAGATCACTGAAAAGATTAGCCTTGCATCGGCGACTCAGGGTCTGAGAGAAGAAAAACGCAGCGTGGAACTAGCGGCGATGCAATTGAATTAAGGCAAACATCGCATTTGTGAGGCGAATCATTTCTTCTTGCCTGACGCGAGACTCAATCTACTGCAATGAGTGTAACCGTGCAAGATGTTTATCGAAGAAAATTTTACATTTCGCCAGAAAATACCGGTAAACCTGTTCACTCTGCCTTGTTTCAATCCGTGAAGCCGCATTGACTCCGCCTCAAGTGGCCATTTCATCGCCGAATTTCTCATTAAGCCCGTCAATCGAGTGAACGGAAAGCTTTGACAGCAAAATATCTTGCGGCGTTTGTTTTGGTTGTGTTACTCTCCGCCGCGTTGAATGCGACCTCACGGCGAACTGCCTCATACGTCACGCATTCAGACTTCCGATACGAAAAACCCGTCCGTAACCCCGTCCCTTCGGACATTAAAAATTCGAGCTTAAAAGTGTGCTGCCCCTGCTGAAAGCACCTATCAATTCAAGCGACTGATCCCATACGTTCCGATTTATATGCTCAGGGTTGTTCAGGCTCCCATTTGATTACAGGTATCTTGTAGATTGCCCGCCTGACACTTTCGGAACACGATTCAATCCCGGCCCCTCGATTTCAAGCTATTTAACAATCACTTTTTTCTTCGGGGCTGTCGTCCTTGATCTCGCTTATTCGGGCTGACAGTTCCTTTTGACCGCGGACGAGGAGATTTTGGGAATGGAACTCAAACCTCACAATTTCAAATCAAGACACATGCAATATAAACGTTTTCAACATGCCTTCCTTCGCAAGGCTTCCGTGGTGGCGTTGGCACTGGTGATGATGGCCGCAGTTTTAATGGCAATGCGCTTCAATCACTCGGTGACAAATGCTTCAGCGGCATTTTCACTTCAAAACGATCAACCGACGATTGGCCCGGGAATTCCGCATGCCGGATCGAACGCTCCCAAGAGCGGGGCCAGCAATACCAAACCTGCCAGCGTGCTGTTTTTTCCGAAATACACCAGTGACGCGGCCAATCCAAGCAATGTCAACACATTGATTTCGTTGACCAACGCCAATCCGCGCGATGCGGTGACGCTCCGGCTGTTTTTCGTGCGCGATTGCCAGGTTCACAGCATGTTTTTGAATCTGGCCGGAAACCAGACGCGAACCTTGTTGACCAGCAGCGAAGACCCGGGCAAAACCGGGTATCTGGTAGTAGTTCCGGTCAACGCGTTCGGCATTCCGACGCAGTTCAACTGGCTGATTGGCTCCGCCAGCTTGCGCGATGCCAATGGGCACGAAGCGTCATACAACGCAATCGGCGTAGCCAAACGCACGGGCGGAGCCGTTTCCGTTCAGGAAGGCGCAACCACCGCCCAACTGAAATTCAACGACACGGAATTTGATCGGTTGCCGCAATTGGTGGCGCTCGATCGGATCAACAACCAGGATCCGAATGCTGGAGAAGACGGTCCGATTCCTGCCGACAAAACCGATGTCACGTTGATCAGCCCGCTGGCCAATCTGGCCGGTGGCGCGCAAGCGTTGGAAGTAACGGCTATCGCCTACGATCAAAGCGGCAGACCGTATCCGCAAATCGTCAGTTCGGCTTGCGGATTGAGCCGCTCGGTCAATGGCATTTGGTCTGTGCCTTCGCTGAACAGCTTCATCACGCCGGATCGCGCAGGCTGGGCGAATTTTTCGGCTCAAGTCGAAGGCTCGCCAGTTCCGTTGATCGGGTTGACGCTCAACAACGGCACGACGGAAAAATACCGCAGCGCCCGATTGATGCAGGCCCTGAACCGGCTGGCGTCATTCAACATGACGATGCCGATTGTCGCGCCTCCGATTGCGGCGAACGACGTCATCACCACCAATCAGCCCGATGCGACGGGCAATTCCATCGGCGCCAGCGAAATCAAAGCCGGCAGCGCTCTGGTTTTCGCGCGGTTTGCCAGCGGAATGTTTGGTGATTCGCGGCTGTACATCACCAACACGCATCCGACGCAGAAAGCTCGCGTGCGCGTGTTTTTCTCCGGGATGGCCGATTCGACGGCGATGAACGAAACCATCATCAGCCTGTTCCCGAACCAGACGACGGAACTCAATCCGAATGATCTGGCGCCGAACCAGAAAGGCTGGGTGATGGCCACGGCGATTGACAATCGCTATCTGCCGCTGAATTTCAACTTCCTGATCGGCAGCGCGCGCGTCAAAGATCAAAATGGCAATTCGTTCGGCTACAACGCGCTGGCGATTGCCAAAAACTCCGCCGGAGCCTTGCCGCGCAACGAAGATTTGCAAACGGCGACCATCAGCTTCGACGATGAAAATTACGACCGGCTGCCTTCGTCCATGGCTGTCGCCGGATTGCCGAGCCAGGTGGACAACACGACGCTGCTTGGATATGCGCGTCCGCCCGCGAGCATGCTCGATCCGGTCAACACGCGCGGAGCCGTGCTTTCGACGGTGATTGACGATCTGCTGGTGCAGGCTTCGGCGACGATTGGCGCTGTCGAAGTCCGGGTCGGTCTGGTCAGAGGTGGCAACATCACGTCTCCGCCGATTGCCAGCACGATTCTGAAAGGCCATCGTGGCTGGATGAAACTCGCTCCCGGCTCGCCGATTTTTGCCTGGATCAACGGAACGTCCATTACTCCGTTTGCGACGCAACCTGACAGTTCCAATTGGACGGGCGGGATTGGCGGCGGCGTCACGTTGCACGCGCTGACGTTGACGGATTCGTTCCAACTGAAAACGCTTTCGACCAATCCGAATAACCATGCGCCGACGGCGAATTTTGAATCCATTGATTTCAATACCGAAGCCCGTGCGCAAAATGGAACCATCGTTCGACTGGATGGCCGCATTTCGACCGATCCGGACGTGGACGATCCGCTGACGTACAAATGGTACGACGGCGATAAATTGATTTCGACGGCGGCGATTTCGGATTACCGATTGAGCATCGGAACGCACGCCATCAAATTGATCGTGACCGACGGCAATTCCCTGTCTTCCGAACCGCTGATTCGTCAGGTAGACGTTCGGGATACGACGCCTCCGGTCATCAGCGGCGTTCCGTCTAAAATCACCCGCACCACCGGCTCCAACGTGGGCGTGACGGTCAATTATCCGTTGCCTGTGGCCTATGACGCGGTTGACGGAATCGTGTCCGTGACCTCGTCCAAACTGCCCGGCTTCCTCTTCCCCGTCGGCATCACCACGGTGATGTTCACGGCACGCGACAATTCGGGCAATGTGGCGACCGCCAGCATGCAGGTCGAAATCAAAAAAGGCACCGCAACGTTCCCGCAATCGGGCGGCGTCGCAGGCAACAAACTGCCCGCGATGAACAGCCTCAACGATCAATATGTGGTGAT
>JAEUQP010000172.1 GCA_016789645.1 Acidobacteriota bacterium
CGCCCTCCGGCCAGTTCGATGAAGCGGTCAGAAATAGACGGCGGAATTTTTCCTCCGCCAACCACAACCAGCGAACCGTTGATAGGGCCGACTTGTGGAACGACATTGCCTTGCGCCAAAGCAGCAAGGGCCAGCAAACAAATTGTGAACAAAGCAAACCATTGTTTCATGTTGAGTTCCTCTTTCTGCGTTTGATGTCTGGCTTTTCGATGGCGCTTCTTTTACCTTCCTTTGCGCATTCACGCAATGTTATCAACCTATAGCGATTGGGCAGTTGGATAAAAATAATTGCAACCACAAAAAGCGCAGAAGGCACAAAACCCAATAAAAAGATTTTGTGTTTTTTGTGACTTTTGTGGTGACCAATTACTTGTCCAAATGAAACTCGCTAGAAAACCCAACAGGAGAACACCGATGAAAAATGTCTTGAGAGCCATGTTGTTCGTTTGTTTGTTACTGACTTTTGGCCGGACGACTTTCGCGCAAGCGCAGCAACCGTATGTCGTCGAGTATTACTACAAAACCAAATGGGGATTCACAGATGAATTCCTGACGCTGTTCAAGAAAAACCATCTGCCAGTGCTGAAAAAGCAGGTCGAGCAAGGCCGCATCCTCAGCATAAAAATCGAAAAGCCGCGCTACCATTCCACTGAAGATAGTCGCTGGGATTTTCGCGTCACGCTCACATTCAAAAGCGCCGCCGCCTTTCACGATCCCAGCCCGGAGCCGGAAATCATCAAACAGCTTTATCCCGATCAAGCGACGTTCAAGAAAGAAGAACAGCGACGATTTGAGATTTTGATTGCGCACTGGGATGTGCCGTTGGTGAGCGTGCCGGAGTGAGAGGAAAGCAAAGATTCGTGTCCCGTCTTCGGTGTTGAAGGCGGGACACGAAACCGCTTTGTTCAAAAGTTGAGTTCAGTGACAGTCAGCGGCTGCCCCGCCGCGGCTCGCGTCAGGTTTGCGGCAAATTGCGGATTGCTCATCCAGTCAATGTATTTCAATCCGAGGGAACCGTCCGCGTTCAATGACATCACGCAATATCCGTTGTTGCCCCGGTCAGAGTTAATGCCGCTGCTGGCGGGGAAGCGCAGTTCCTTTTCCAAAAATGCCAGTGGCGCGGGTTGAGGCTTTAGCTCAATGTCTTTTTTGAGCTTGTCATACGGATACCCGCCGTGGCCGATGCAACTGCCCACAAAAGGCAACGCGTCGCTGGCGTTGTACAACGCGCAGTAATGCGTGTTGCCCCAGAACCACAAATCCACCAGCTTTTCGCCAATCACCAACGAGCGAAGATCCTTGTCCAGCAGTTTGGTCAACTTGCGGTCGCCCAAATCATACGGATGGTCGGCGCTGAGCAGAATGTTGATCAATCCCAATTCCCTGCCTTCGCGCAATCGAGCGGCCATCCATTCTTTCAGCACTTCGTCTTTGTACCGACCGTGGCCGAAGAACGCAGTGTCAATTCCCACGATCTGAAACTTCTGTGACCGCAAACAGAAATAACTGCCTTCCTGTTTTTGCTTGGCGGGCTGAAGCTCTTTGCGTTTGGTGATGTAATCAAAATACGGAACGCCGCCTGAATACATTTCGTGATTGGAATTCAGCGCGAAAACGGACGTATCGGCCAAAATCGGATCGAGCAGGTCTTCGAAGTATTCCTTGAATTCCTTTTTGCGCCCGGCGTAATACACGTCGCCGCAGTGAATCGCATACGGGAACCGCCGAGTGCGAAACTGTTTGGCAATGTATTTGGAGTAATATCGCCCGACGCCGAAATCGCTGAACAACGCGATTTCCAGCGGCTGGCCGGGTTGCGGGTCTTCCAGCGGATAAATGAAATCAGAATTGAACGGCGCCTGGTGGTGAAAGCGAAAATTCTTTTTATCCGGTCGCGTCAGCACAAACGGCCCTGCGCCGAATACCCAACCGAGCGCGCTGACGACGTCGTCGTTTTCAAACTTGTGGTCGCCCAAATCAATCGGAATTTCACTCAAATCCATGCCTTCAAACGTGAATCCATCGGGCAGCGGCGTGATCCCAAATGATTTCGCTTCCAATTCGGCAACGACCACGCCTGGTTCAGCCAGCGCGCGCCGCGCGTGAGCAATCGCTTCGCGCACTTGCTGTTCCGTGACATCGGCATGCCAACCTTCGCGAATGCGAGCCATGGTGGCGCGCCGATTTTCGTTCAAAGCTTGTTCCAATTGATCGAGGCCGTCGGCGTCCAGCGGCGGCGGTTCGTTGGTATCGCTGGCTTCCAGCGTCGAAAAGGAAACGTCACTGTCATCCGGCGCAGCGACGCCAATCAGTTCATATAGTTTTTTCAGATCATCGCTCATGGCTGTCTCCCAAGTTGTCGAACAGGCTTCCAACCTGCTCGTGTTATGCGGTCGTTGTTTCACGCGAAGCCAAACAGGCTGGAAAACCTGTTCGATTGGTTACGCGCTCGGCCAAGGGGCAAATGCGTTTTTGACGTTGCTCAGCAACGGCCTGAGTTGTGGCAAATGGCGCATCAACACGGTCACCATGGTTGTTTGCTCAATCCACTCCAACCCGGCGTGGGTGTACGTCCGTTCGTTGTAATCGGTGGTGAAAAACCGATCGCTCTGCAACCGGCGCGACGCCATCAACAAAAAGACGCGAAACGCCGTTTCACTAAATCCAAAGCCTTTGATCAGCGGTTCGGCAAACATGCCAACCATCGCATCCACGTCTTCAAGCTGGTCGCCGTATACTTGTCGAATTTCTTCGCACCAGTCTTTGTTGTCGCTCAAATCTTCGAATCGCTTGATTGGATCAAGCCCGAGCAGTCGGCGAAACTCGTTGAACCGCGGAACGCCGCGTTCGCGGTCGCGCAAAATGTCCACGGCGGCCAAATCCATTTTCACTTCACCGTTGAGCTTCAGGTGTTGCAGATGCTTCGGATAATTGTGCAACGTGATCGCTCCGGGGTGCGCCACGCCGAACGAATAAAACAAATCGGTCAGCGAAACCTGGTTCATCACTTCGCGCGCAAACCGATGAGCAACGGTTTCAAACGTGCGCTCCAGAATCACCTTGCCGCTGCCAAGAGAACGAAAAGCAAAATCATCCGGAATCAGCGGATGCATCCGGTACACAGACACAAATTCTTCGGTCATGGAAAACGGCGCTGCGTGATGTTCCTGCTTCGACCGGCGAATGCTGCTCCAGTTGTAATTCATCCCGGCTTCCAAAATCGGAGTCGCCAAAATGCCGACCGTCCATTCGACAGTGTGAATCTTGGCCAGAATCGCCGCGTTGACCAACCGCGCATGTTGAAACAACTCTTCATCCGTCCAAGCGGGAAAGTCTTGCCGTAACCGGTCACAAATGGCGTTGTGTTCCATCGTGAAGAGCGTGTGCAGCATGCTCAACCCAACCCACCAGTTCGAATTAACGCCCGTGATGTCTATGCCATCCGAATTGAGCGGCAACAATCCGTCGTCGGCCAGTTTCAGTTTGCCGTCTTCGAACGAACGAACCTGGTGCTGCGTCGCCAAATTGCTGCCGTACAGTTGCGATCCATCCCACCAGTGCGTTTCGGTGTTGACGTAACTGTTCGGCTTGGACGTATCGTTGGCCGGTCGAGTCGGATCGCGTCGCGTGCGATTGACCAGCATTTGCGGATGCGGCCATTCGTCATTGGCGGGCAATGGAACCGCATGCGGATTCGTATCTTCGTTTTCGCCGTGGCTGAACCAGTCGTGAACCTGAAATTGAATCCACGCCGCCGCCAGCAGATTCAACGCAGTGGCAGGGATAAATGTATCGCGCGTCATCAGCTTGGTGCTGACCAAACGCGGACTGGGAAACATTAGCGATTCGTCGTCCGCGACGACTTTGTCGAGCGGAAAGTTTCGACCGAAGCGGGTTCCCGCGCTGCCCATTCGCGGCGAGTTCAAATCGTTGTAAGTTCCATCCGCCGTTCGCGCTGAGGTTTGAGCAGCAGTCGGAGCAGGCAACGGTTCGCGCGGAATCGAAGGCAACGTTTCTGTGTCGTAGAGATTTTTTTCGCGCATGCGATCTCGAAAGCGGTTCAATCGCAACAGGCCGAGCACGCGAGGCAAACGATGCCAGTCAAAAATTCCCATGGCTTCCTCCTCTCAAAAAAGAGTCGTGGCAGATGGAGAGTCTTTCACCGCAGAGGCGCGGAGAACGCTGAAGAAGCGCAGAATTTTGTACAAACCTCTGTGTTCCCTTTGCGCTGCTCTGCGTCTCGGCGGTGAACAAGCCTCACTCAAGACTTACCACTTGATGTCGGCCAGCGATTCCAGCGCCGGACGTTCGGCGGTTTCCGCCATTCGCTCGATTCGTTCGGCAAAGGTGTCACCCGCTTTCAAATTGGCCGGGAACTTGAAACCGCAACGCGATTCGACTTCGCTGAGCGCCACCTGAAAAACGCGGAATTGATTCAAATCCAGCACTTCCAGTTCATTCAGGCTTTGCGCCAACAGAAACGCGCGCGCTTCCAGCTTGCCGTTTTCGACATAAGCCAGCACCTTGAAAAATTCGCGCGGAATCTTCACGCCACGAAACACACGATCGTCATCGCGGAAAATTGGCCCGCCAAACACGCTGACTTTCAGGTCAGCCACGTCCACTTCTTCAAACACAGCGTCTTCGATTTTGCCCCAAATTCCGCCCAGACCGCTTTGGTTGAAGTTGTCCATTTGCGGCGTAATGTTGGTGAAAAAGAAGGAATCGTCGCTGGCTCGACGAGCTTCGGCATCAGTTCCCCAGGTCAAATCCGCGCGACGGGCAATGTGGCCTCTGTCCAGCCGATTGCTGCTGTAAAGGCTGTCGCCGACTTGAAACTGAGATGGAACCAGCGGGTCGAGCACAAACCGATCACTGCGGCTGATTCGTTTCATCCGTCCGCCATCAATGTTCCAGGCGACGTAAATCGCAAAGCGACGAGATTTGCTCTGGACCAAGGTGAAGTGCGTGTGATGAATCAGTTCGGAATTGCCGCTTTTCACGGCGTCGTTGAGCCTGGCGGTGGAAAGTTTCGGCAATTCCACCCGCGTCGCCAGAAAGTTGGAGTTGTACCCGCGTCCCAACGCCGTAGAGTCGCCTCTTCCCGGCGCAGGCGGCATAACAACTTCGGCTTTCGTGCTGATTTCCAGCTTGTCAAACACCGATTTGGCGTAACAGGCAATGGCATGTTCGTGCGGATTGCCTGCGCCTTCGCCCGCGAAATGCAATCCGGCCATGACCTTTCCGGGTTTGCCCTGGTTGGTTTTGAACAGCCAGACCGAACCGGAATCGCCGCCCATGCTGACTTCGCCGTTCGATGGCGGATTCGCCGGGTCAACTTCGATTTCAAAACCGCCGATGGCTTTTTCGCCAACCGAACCGCCGTAATCAATGCGCGTCATGGTGTGAATGCGTGAAACGATGCCGTGCGTGACCGCCGTCGTGCGACCGCTTTTGATGACTTTATCGTCCAATTCGGGTTCGCCAATGGATTCGACCTTGACCGCCAAATCCAGAATTTCCGGTTCGAAGCGCCGGTCTTCGATGGAGGCAATCGCGCAATCCCCGGCGGCCCCCAAATGCGAACGAACCAATTTGCCCAGCCGATTCTGCGCGGTGCGGTTGTCGTCAAACGGGCCAGGTTGAACGACGTCATCGCCGATTTGGCCTTCCGGACCGTTCAACACGTGCCAGTTGCTGAGCACATACGGAGTACCATCCACTTTGTCGTACACGATGCAGCCGATGGTTCCGGCAGAAACTTTTTTGTTGGCGACGCTGACTCCAGGACGGATGGGGTCAATGCGGGTTTTGCGCGAGACGCTTTCGACTTCCGCTTCGGCCACCAGTTTGTACCCAAGCTTGTAGCTTCGTTCCAGAACATCGGTCGGAACTTCGACGCCGCCAATGTTGAACGACTTCGGAATTTCCCTGGTATCCAGCGATTCCAGCAAATCCGTCGAAGCCTTTTTCTCGACGGTGAACTGGACGGAAATCACTTTGGTCTTTTTTCCATCCTTTTCCTTGTAGCCGATGCCGACTGACGAAATGTTTTTGTCTTTCAGGAAATCTTCGCCGCGCGTGCGAACGAATTGTTTCAACTGCTCCATGAAATCTGCCGATTTCTTGGCTTTTGGTTTGGCTGATTTTTTCTTCGAGGCCATAAGTTTTCTCCAGTTTGGTTTTGGTTGTTATCGAACGACTTTAAGCCAGTTTGTTGAAACAGGATTGCCAGGATTTTTTCAGGATTAACAAGATAGGACTTACGCAAGTGTCGGTAGCCCGCACGTAAGCAAGGGCTTTTTTCACCAAGAACTAGCCCTTCCTTACGGTCGGGCTACTGACACAGCGGGTTTTGCGTAAGCCCTACAAGATAGTTTCCTGTAAACCCTGAAAGAATCTTGTTCATCCTGTTTCACGTTTTGTCGGTTGAATTCGCCATTATCCTTCTGTGATTCGGTTGAGTAATCCGCCAACCGGATCATATTCGCGAATGACGAATTGATTGGTCATCGCCATAAATCGCAGCCGCCCTTGCGCCTGCACAAACTCATCCACCTTTTCGCCGGTCACTCGGAAAGATTTCAGGTATTCGGCGAAGCTGCGAACAGCGTCCAAATCTTCTGCAATGCGAAACTTCATCAACGCCGAACCAATCTGCCGCTGTGATTTGTCCGGCGCGATTTCAAACAATCGCCCATATAGCGTCGTAAAGTCATGGACGATTTC
>JAEUQP010000191.1 GCA_016789645.1 Acidobacteriota bacterium
CGCGTTCATCACCGGCGAACGAGCCGCCGCATTTCCGGCAGACGTAACAACTTCCATGAGTACCTCTCGAATTGTATGAAGAAAAATGATTATCGAATGTCAGGCCGTGAAGATAACAAAGCCGACGGCCTTAAAGCAAAACGGGAAAAATAGATGCTTCGCGTTTTCCAGGACAGCAGATGTGATCGTTCGCGCTCCCGAATCAAAGAACCTTGAGCGCCACCAGCGTCATATCGTCGTGCCGGTGCGCGTCAGCGGTGAATTCGTTGATGTGAGTAATCAAAGCCTCAATCAGCGCTGCGGCTTTCAGGTGGCGATGGTTGAGCAAAAACTCCACGATGCGGCCTTCGCCAAATTCCACGCGATTGGGTGATGGTGTGTGGGCTTCGGCCAATCCGTCCGTGTAAAAGAACACCAGATCGCCTTTTTCCAGGCTCAGCGATTCGGTTTTGTACTGTTGTTTGTCAAACACGCCCATCAGCAAGCCACCTGTTTTCAGCGCACGCCATTTGCCCGAAGCTTTAACCAGCAGCGGCGGATTGTGACCGGCGTTGCAGTAATGCAGCGTTTTCGTATCGGCATCCAGCACGGCATATACCAGCGTCAGCAACAACTGTTTTCCCAGATCGCGGTGCAAACGCAGATTGGCATCGCGCAAGACTTTGGCTGGACCGCCTCCGCGCCGCGCCACGGATCGCAAGATGCTGCGCGAAGCCGCCATGCCCATCGCCGCGCGAACGCCTTTGCCCGCCACGTCGCCGATCATCAATCCCAATCGGTTGGGCGATAGCATCATGTAATCGTAAAAATCCCCGCTCAGATTCAGCGCCGGTTCCAATCGCGCCGCCAGTTCAAACCCTTTCAACGGCGGTTGCTCCGGCAACATCGCTCGTTGAACATCACGCGCCATCAACATTTCGTGTTCCAGGCGCCGTTCGCGTTCGACGTGTTGCTGGTGCAACCGGGCATTGACGATGGCAATGGATAACGGATTGGCGATGTTTTCCAACAATCGTCCGTGGTAATCGTTGAACGCGTTCTGGCGATTGCTTTCCAGCGCCAGCACACCAATGACCCTGTCTTCGTAAATCAGCGGCACGGCAATTTCGGAGCGCTGCCCCTGTTCACGCCACATGTCTGTGACGAAATAGTCCGGGTCGCGGCGCACGTCGCCGACAATCTGGGTTCTTCGTTCGCGCACCGCTCGCCCAACAACGCCATGTGACAACGGTGTTCGGCTGGCGCGTTCCAATTTGCGCGCACCGTATCCTTCTTCCACATGCCAAACCAGTTCAAGGCGCGCTTCATCAATCATTCCTACCAGCAGAAATTCGTAATTGATGATGCGATCCAACATCGGAGCGATGTGATTCAACAAGCGATCCAGATCAAGAATCGCCGTGATCTCGTGGCCGATCTCAATCAGCGTTCGCATCTCTTTCGCTCGCTGCCGAAGTTCGTCGTACACGCGGGCATGTTCCAACGCAATAGCCAGTTGATTGCCCAACACGCTCAACACTTTTTCGTGCTCGTACGTGAAATAATTCGGCTCGGAACTTTCAATCGTCAGCACTCCGACGATTCGGTTTTCACGCGCCAAAATCAGCGGAACGGCAATTTCCGAACGCGGCGAAATGCCCCCCGCCGGGGCTATCGGTAAATAGCGAGAGTCTTTGCTGACATCCCCGACATTGATGGTCTGGCCTTCGCGCCAGGCGGCAGATGCTATGCTGCAATCAAATGGAATCAATTCGTTGGCGGCAACATCTTCCGGGTGATAGCCGACAGCTTTTTTCCACAACAATCCGCCGCGAATTTCATCCACCAAAAACAGATTGAAAAATTTGTAGTCAATCACTTCGCGGACGCGTTGCGCCACGCGCTCGACCAACTGATCCAGATCGAGAATCGAAATGAACTCGACGCTCAATTCGTTAATCAAGAGTTGCAATCGTTCGGTGCTTTGCGGTGCGGTTAGAGTTGTTTCGGATGTGGAAGTCATCAATCTTTGAACACTACGATACTGAAGCCTGAACTTCACGAATCGCCGCCAGCACTTCATCATCGCCGGGGCGGAAAATCGGCACGACGACCTTGCGAAACCGGATGACACCATCCTGACCGATGATGACGACTCCGCGTCGCGTGCCAAGCAGATTTTTCATGTCATACGCGCGCACCACAGATCCGCCGCTGTCGGACAACAATCGCATCGGCAATTGGTGATTGGCGGCAAACGCTCTGTGCTTTTCAATCGAATCGGTATTGATGCCGACGACTTCAGCGCCGGTTTCCAGATACCGCTGCCAGTTGTCGCGCACACTGCAAAGCTGTTTGGTGCAAACCGGAGTTTCATCTCCCGGATAAAACAACAGCACAACGGTTTTTCCTCGTTGGTCGCTGAGCTTCCAGGTTTCGCCGTTGCCGTCCGGCAACTCGATTTCCGGGGCCTGCTGTCCGACTTGAGAACCAAAGGATTCGCTCATCTCTGTCTTTCCTGTGTTTGCTTGTTCAAGGTTGAAAAATCGCGGTCAAAATCAATTCGGCATTCTGCATTAGCAAGGCGATTTTTGCCAGCACTGAATCCGCTTTCGGCAAGTGATAATCGCGTTTGTTTATGGTAAGCATGCGCCTGTAAACCTGATCCAACCCCTTTTTGGAGAGGCCGTTATGCAAATCGCGTTGATCGTTGTCCTGCTGACAACCCTTGTTGCCAGCCCTCAAGACCGTATTCGTCGCCCGCGGGAAGCGGCGACAATGAATCGCTCACTCTTGAATCAAAAAATTGCCGCGCAATTTGCACCGATTTTTTATCAAGGACTTGGCGACAGCCCGCGTTCGGATTACATCACCAATTTCGATTTTGACGGTGACTGGAACGGTGACAACAACTGGCGGAATCTCGACAACAAATCTTTTCCGGTGAAGGCTTACATTTATTATTCAGTCACGGAAACGATGACGCATTATTTCGTGCATTACGCTTTTTTTCATCCGCGCGATTACAAAGGGGGCCTGGTCACCTCAGCAGTTGTGGATGTGTTGATGGCCGAAGGATTGCGTCGAGCCGGAAAAGATCCCACCGGAGGATTGGCCAATGACGTGGCGCTTTCGCACGAAAATGATCTCGAAGGCTGTCTGGTCGTCGCCGAAAAACGCGGGGATGACCTGAACCGAGCCGTTGTGCAATTCGTCGAAACAATGGCTCACAACAAATACCTGAAATACTGCCCACGCGAAGCCAGCAACTCCGCCTGCGAAGCGATTGACATGGACGGCAAACGTCCACGAATTTTCGTTGAACCGAAAGGTCACGGTCCCGAACGTTACACCGGAGACATCAGCCAACTCAAAAATTGCGTCAATGGAGTGATGGTTTATCGCTACACGGGACGCGCTGAAAATCACGACGAAATTCGCGGTAAAGAAATTGGGTATGACTTGCTTTCGATTTACGACACGTTTTGGCAACAGGCTTTGAAAGGTGAAAACGAAACTTACGGCGAATCGCTGGATTACGAAACGCGGTCGTTTTTTCGCGTATTGGCTGGGAAAGCGCCGGAAAAAGCCGATTACAAACTCGGCGTATTGGGCGTCGCGTTGCGAGGCACAGTCGGTTTCAAAAACAAATCGCGTCCGCCCTGGGGATGGTTCGATTCCTCTGAACGTGACCGCCCGCGCGGCGAATGGTTCTTTGACCCGGCAGGAGTCATCGCCAGACATTTCACCCTCGGCGAAGCCTTTTCCACGGCGTACGTCTACAATCCGTATTTCAAAATCGGACTATAAGGATTGATTGAAATTTGAGTGGGAAGAGTAAGTGGAGCTAAGGGGGCTCGAACCCCTGACCTCTTGACTGCCAGTCAAGCGCTCTTCCAAGCTGAGCTATAGCCCCACACTGGAATACCTAATGTCTGAGAACGCGCCCTCGTCTGAGAGCGCGGGCATATTAGCCAACCAACCTTGTTCCGTCAACAGGCCGCCTCAAAAACGGATTCTGCAGTCCAATTTGACACTCCAAAGCTCGCATTTCAGCCAATCACGGTTGCACCGCTGTTTCTCAGCAGTTGATAAAACTCCGGCAAAGAAACCGAAGCCGCTTCCGCGCCGACAATTTCAGTCTCGCCTTCGGCAATCAATCCGGCGACGGCAAAGGCCATGGCGATGCGATGATCGCCATAAGATTCCACGCGAGCGCCTCGCAAGGTTTGTTTGCCTGTCAGCCGCAACCCATCGTCGAACTCTTCGACTTCAATTCCCATCAGCCGCAGGTTGTCCACGATGGAGCGGATGCGATCGCTTTCTTTGACACGAAGTTCGTGCGCGTCACGAATCGTCAGCGTGCCTTCCAGTTGGGTTGCCGCGACGGCCAGAATCGGAATTTCGTCTATCAGATTGGCAATGACCGCTCCTGACAATTCCAGATTACCGCGAAGCTCTGACGACCGAATCAGAAAATCCGCCACGGGTTCGCCATGAGCCAGCCGCTGGTTTTCGATTTCAATCTGTCCGCCAATTTGTTTCAACACATCAATCAGCGCCGTCCGCGAAGGATTGACGCCGATGTGCCGCAATCGAATTTCGGCATCCGGGGCAATCAACGCTGCCACGATAAAAAACGCCGCCGAAGACAGATCGCCCGCGACCGTGTAATCACCGAGCGGTTTCAAACGCTGCCGCCCGGTAACGGAAATTCGCTCGCCGTCATCGGAAATTTCGATGGCAGCGCCGACTTCGCGCAGCATGACTTCGGTGTGATTCCGCGTCGGAGTTTTTTCAACAACTGTTGTTTTGCCGTCGGCAAACAGCCCGGCCAGTAACACGCACGATTTGACCTGCGCGCTGGCAATCGGCGGCGTGTATTCAATGGCTTTCAGATTTCCGCCACGAATTTTGATCGGCGCAAAGTTGCCGTCGCGCGCTTCGATGTGCGCGCCCATCAAGCTGAGCGGATCAATGACGCGCTTCATCGGGCGTCGTTGGATGCTTTCGTCGCCGGTGATTTCGGTCGTGAAGTTCTGCCCGGCCAGGATTCCCGATAACATGCGAATCGTCGAACCGGAATTGCCGACATCCAGCATTTGCGAAGCCCGGCGCAGCCCGTCGAAGCCGACTCCTTCGACCGTAATCAACGCCGGTTCGCGTTTGACCCGAACGCCCAGAGCTTCCAGACAATCCAGAGTGCTTTGGCAATCGCGCGCCGAAGAATAGTTTCGCAATTGACTCGATCCGTCCCCAATCGCGGCAAACATGGCCGACCGATGCGAGATTGATTTGTCTCCAGGCAGTTGGAAATCGCCGCGCAATTTTCCAACCGCAGTGATTTTGACGACTGTGGTTTCGTGATTTTTGATTTCTGACATTGGTTTTTTTGAGGCAGCGGAACTTTACCGGTAAACCTGCCGTAGTTCGAGGCATCCCGCTAAGCGACGACAAGTCCTATTCTTGACATAACTTTTTTCGCTGTGTTACACAATGTGCGTTTTCACAGAGCTGACAAAGCTTGATTGATGCGCCTGACCGCATTTGCCGCAGCGAAAAATCGCGGGCATCTTAACAGATCAAAATTCGCCTGAAAAAAGGAAGCAGCGGCTTTATGATGCTAGCCGAAAACGTGGTCGAACTGACCATCGCCAGTCAACTAGAGTTCATTGATCTGGTCACCACACTCACCGACAACATCACACACATGATCGGGTTTGATGAGGAGTCGGCGTACTGGGTCAACATGGCGGTGCGCGAATCTGTGGCCAATGCTGTCGAGCATGGAAACAAATACGATCCGCAAAAAACCGTAGACATCCGTTTCACCATCGGAGTTGACGCATTGCGCGTCACCGTTCGAGATCACGGCGAGGGGTTTGACCCGTCTACGCTTCCCGACCCTCTTGATCCAAACAACCTGCTCAATCCGGCGGGACGCGGCATTTTGTACATGCGAACCTTCATGGACAGTGTGGAATATGAACGCCATCCGGAAGGCGGAATGATCGCCACCATGTCCAAACGCCGTGCGCCCAAACTGGCCGGTCAGGAATCTGGCGAAGGAGACCACAAACACGATGCAGTTAGAAATTAGAGAACGTACCGTTGGCGAAATCACCGTGCTGGATTTGATCGGCAAGATCACCATCGGTGACGGCAGTGTTCAATTGCGCGATGCCGTCAATAACTTGCTGGAAGCCGGACGCAATCGCATCATCCTGAATCTGGGCGGTGTGACGTATGTGGACAGTTCCGGCATTGGCGAACTGGTATCGCGGTTCACCACCACCAAAGGCACAGGCGGCAAATTGAAACTGCTGAACCTGCCCAAAAAAATCAAAGACCTGTTGATGATTACCAAACTCCTGACCGTCTTTGAAATTCACGAAGACGAACAGGCTGCCATTGAGAGTTTTCAGTAAAATCATCAAGCTGCAAAAATGAAAACCCGGAGTTGAAACCAAGCTCAACTCCGGGTTTTCGTTTTTCAACTTACTGGTTTCAAAGCTTTCGGCGAACCCACTCCACCAATTTCCAGATAGCTCCGATCAGGATCAGCGCCAGACAGATCGAAACTCCCCACCATTTGCCGGTCGAAAAGATGGGAGACACCTGCGCCAAGACGTCATTGCGTCCAGAGCTGAAAGTCGCCGCCAGATAGGCCGTCGTGACATTTTCCAGCAAATCGAAAATTCCCGTCAGCAAGGGCAACCAAACCACACACCGCAGCTTTTCCCAGCGATAGAGAACCACCAGCAAGACGGCAAACAGCAAGCAATACACTACGGGATAAATCACATCCAGTGTGATTTGAGTCCAGGCATAAAGCTGTCTGCCGTTTTCGCCTATGCCGCCGAGAAACGCATACAACTCATCCGGCGAATAATGCCGTTTGGCGTCAGGCGGTTCCAATTTCAACTGATGGTGCCGCCAGTTGAACGCGGCCATACACGCCAGGTTGGCGAGAAACAGGAAAATGCCAATTCGCCAGTTCGCAATGCGATTGATGCGTTGATAAAGGGAATCACACATCTTCCAGTCCCCCAATGCAGTTTAGTTGCAGGCTTCGAACAATCCGGCCATGCCTTGTCCGCCGCCAATGCACATCGTCACCACACCATATTTGGCTTTGCGGCGAAGCAGTTCGTTACCGATGGTTCCGACCAGACGCGAACCGGTCATGCCGAACGGATGGCCGATAGAAATCGAACCGCCGTTGACGTTCAACTTATCCGGATCAATGCCCAGAAAATCGCGGCAATAGACAACCTGCACCGCAAAGGCTTCGTTCAATTCCCACACGTCAATGTCGTTGACCGTCAGCCCGTGACGTTTCAGCAACTTCGGCACGGCGTAAATCGGCCCGATGCCCATTTCATCCGGTTCGCATCCGGCGACGGCAAATCCGCGAAAGATCATTTTCGGTTTGACGCCCAATGCTTCGGCGCGTTCGCGAGACATCAACAAATTGATCGCCGCGCCGTCGGAAAGCTGCGACGAATTTCCAGCAGTCACGCTTCCCTGCCCGCTGTCTTTGTCGAAGTGCGGTTTCAGCGACAGCAAGCCTTCCAGCGTCGTGTCAGGACGATTGCATTCATCCTTGTCACACAACCGTTCTTCCTGACCGACAACCTGCCCGGTCTGTTTGTCCAAAATTCCCGCCATGACTTTCATCGGAGCAATTTCGCCTTTGAAAAATCCTTCGGCTTGCGCGCGCGCAGTGCGTTGCTGGCTGCTAAGCGAGTATTCGTCTTGCGCCTGGCGGCTGATGCCGTAACGTTTGGCAACGACTTCCGCCGTGTCGCCCATGACCATGTAAATTCCCGGCTTCATTTCTTTCACGACCGGATGCGGATTGCTGTCGCGTCCCAGCATCGTGATGCTTTCCACGCCGCCGCCAATGGCCGCTTCCGCGCCTTCGACCATAATCTGATGTGCCGCCATCGCCACCGATTGCAACCCGGAGGAGCAAAACCGGTTGACCGTCGTCGCAGCCACCGACACCGGCAAACCTGACAACACCGCAGCCACGCGCGCCACATTCGTTCCCTGCGCCCCGCACGGATAACCCGCGCCGATGATGACGTCTTCGATTTCCGCCGGATCAAGTTGCGGAGTTTTGGCCAACACATCCTTGATGCAATGCGCGATCATATCCGCCGGATGTGTCAGATTCAGCGATCCGCGAAACGATTTGGCCAGCGCCGTGCGCGAACTGGCAACCACAACTGCTTCTCTCATGTTCGATTCCTCTCTTCGATTGAATTCATTTTTAGATGGTGCTGTCCAGCGAAGAAAAAGGAGATGACGGAACCAACAGAAATAACGGAAGAATTTAGAAATTCCGTTTGTTCCGTCTATTCCGTTTGTTCCGTATTCTTTCTTTTTCCGTTGGCTTGAATCTGCAACAGACCGCCGAACGCGATCTTGCAAATTTCTTCGGCGACTTGTTCACGCGACAGCTTGCCGTCGGGGCGAAACCAGCGCGCAACCCACAGAATCATTCCCAGCAAGCTGAACGCAGCGGCAGTCACGTCAACGTCTTTCAATTTGCCTTCGGCTTTCATCTCTTCCAGCGTCGAACGAATCAAATCCACGTACACCCGTTTTCGCTGACGCAATTTGCGCCGATGCGCGGGCGACAACCCCAGTTCTTCTTCGACCAGAATCGTCACCGGACTGTGCCCCTCATCGTTGCTGCTGCGCGCAATCAACATCGAATGGCTGGTAATGATGGCTCGCAATCGCTCTTCGGCATCGGCAATTTCGCGCGCCGGTTTGATGACCACGGCTTCGAGCGTGTCCATCCCGTAGCTCATGATCGCAAAAAGCAATTCCTTTTTGCTGGGAATGAAATGATAAACACCGGCTTTCGTAATCCCGACCGCATCGGCAATGTCACTCATCGAAGTGGCGTCAAAACCGCGCTCGCAAATCATCTGCGCGGCGACGGAATAAATCTGATCCGTGCGTTCGACACCGCTCAACCGGGTTTGTTTCTTTCCGTTTTTCATGACGATGACGCAACTTACCGACCGGTCAGCAAACTACCACGCACTCTCCAGAGCGTCAATTGATCCGCTGTTTTCAGTTTCGTTGCTTCAATTTAGCAACGAATTCTGCCGCCATTTTCTGCTGTTCTTCTGATTGCAACCGCTCGCGAATGGCTTTGCCCATGCGCCGAAACGCCGTTGTCGTGTCTACGTCAATCAGTTCGCGCGTCAATCGTTTGGTTTCAAACAAAGCGTCACGCGGTCTGGCCGCCAGGGTATCTGCCAGCGACATCGTGCTGCTGAGCAATTGTTCAGGATCACAAACGTGGTTGACCAAACCGATGCGATGAGCTTCGTTGGAATGAATCACTTCGCCTGTCATGGCCAGTTCTTTGGCGCGCCCTAAGCCGATGATCTTGTAAAGCGGGAAAATCATTTGCGTCAGACCGAGCAGAATTTCCGTTTGCGCAAACGTCGCCGCCGGTGAACACAATCGAAAATCGCACATGACAGCCAGATCGAAACCGCCCGCAATCGCCGGGCCGTTAATGGCGGCAACCACTGGCTGAGGCTGGGTATAAATTTGCTGGAACATGCCAAAGACGCTTTCCAGATAAGCAATCTTGTCTTGAAAACTCGATTCCAGCACAACGCCAAGATCAAGCCCGGCGCAAAAGCTTTTGCCCGCGCCAGTGATAATCAAAACATTCACGTCCGGATTTTCCGCCGCTGCTTCCAGCGTCGAGGTCAATTTCGCAATCAATTCCGGGTGAAGCGCATTGGCTTTTTCAGGACGATTGAGCGTGAGGAGCAAGACCGCTCCACGTTGTTCAGTGATAAGCATTGAATTCTCTCCCTTTTGCCGCAGACTTGGCTAAACCATCGGCTATGCTACAATCCGCGACTTAATCTGTCAGGCCGTTTTTCGCCTGCGACACCATTCAGTGTGTGCGGTCAACGTAACCGGTTTTGCAACCGACTACCAATCACCGACCACCAATCACCATTTATGATTCAAACTGTCAGAGGAACCAGAGACATTTTGCCTGGCGACATGCCTTTATGGCATCGCGTCGAAGCCATGGCGCGTGAAGCCTTTCGCCGCTACGGCTTTCGCGAAATTCGCACGCCGATTTTTGAAAAGACCGAACTGTTCGCACGCGGCGTTGGCGAAGCAACAGACATCGTTCACAAGGAAATGTACACGTTCACGGATCGCGCTCGGCAGGACAGCGAAGGCGAATCGTTGACCCTGCGACCGGAAAATACTGCGTCGGTCGTTCGCGCGTACATTCAGCACAAAATGTTTGCCGACAAATCGCCCGGCGAATTGACCAAGCTGTATTACATCGGCCCGATGTTCCGCCGCGAACGCCCACAGGCTGGACGGTATCGCCAGTTTTATCAAATCGGCGTCGAAGTCATGGGTTCCAGCGACGATCCGGCCATCGAAGCCGAAGTGATGGAAATGCTGGATTGGTTTTTGAAGGAGTTGAAAATCACGAATACGACGTTGCTGATCAACTCCGTCGGTGAACCGGCAAGCCGCGCGGTGTACTTGGAAACGTTGCGCGAGGCGATTCGCCCGAATCTGGACAAGCTCTGTGTGGATTGTCATCACCGGTTTGAAACGAATGCGCTGCGCGTATTCGACTGCAAAAACGAAACCTGTCAGGCAATCATCGCCACGCTACCGACGATCACCGATTCGTTGGACGAAACGTCGCGCCTGCACTTTGCCCAATTCAAAGCGCATCTGGACGCGCGCGGCATTGTTTATACAGTGAATCC
>JAEUQP010000269.1 GCA_016789645.1 Acidobacteriota bacterium
AGCTTACGATGAGCACAACAAAAAGATCAGTCTCTGAACCATTGCGGATTGCGGATTATGGATTGCGGATTGCGCCTGGAATTGAAGTCTTGAATCGTCAGCGGCAATTCAAGATTGATCGGCGGGCGGCGGCGAACCTGGCGGCGGCGGTGCTGGAACGAATTGGACGAGCCGATGCCGAATTGACAATCACCTTCATCCGCGACGCGGCGATGCAACAACTGAATCGCGAATATCGCGGCAAGGATAAACCGACCGATGTGCTTTCGTTTGCGTACCACGAAAGCGACGACGGGTTCGCCGAATCCGACACGCATCTGGGTGATGTGGTGATTTCCGTAGAAACCGCATCGCGATACGCTGCCGAATTCGGGCTGACGTTTGACCGCGAAATTGAACACTTAATCATTCACGGCACGTTGCATCTGGCCGGATACGATCACGAAACTGACAATGGCGAAATGAATCGCCTGGAACGAAAGTTGAGAAAAGAATTTCTTCGATAGTTGATAATGGACAATTGATAATCAGCAGTTTTCAGAACGCTATCAATTTTCAACTATCAATTTTCAATTACCCGATATGGAATCTGAAATAGCCGTGACCGGCATCTTCATTTTGATGCTGGTCGTCACTGCCACCGCCAAAAGCGCGCTAGATGAACTGAGCGATGTCAGCTTGCGACTGCTCGCCAGCGAAGCCGAAGTCACGCCGCACGCCGAATTCTGGCGCTCGATCCTGGAACATTATCATCAACTGAGTTTTACGCTGACCTTTGGCATTCATATTTCGATTGCCTCCATCGCAATTTTGATCAGCTCCATCGCGCATCATATTTATCCGGCACACTTTCTGGCCACGGCTTTCGGAGGAATGATTCTGACGGTCATCGTCTTTCGCCAGATCGTTCCGCTGATCGTCACCCAGAACGACCCGCAACGTACGCTGCTCCGATTGCGCTGGCCGCTCAGCATTTTGTGGCCCATTCTGGGAGCAATCGCTCATCCGCTTTACCGAACCGTACGAGGCTTGCAGAAAGAAACTGACGCGCCGACACAAACCAAAACAGACGATAAAGAAGACGCAAACGACAATAACGACGATCAGTTGCAGGCATTTCTGGATGTCGGCGAAGAAGAAGGAATCATCGAAGAGCAGGAAGGCGAGATGATTCAGACGATCATCCGTTTCAGCGACCGCACGGTGTCCGAAGTGATGACGCCGCGTCCGAAAATCGTCGCCGTCGAAGCCCACGCGACCATCGAACAGGTTCGCAATCTGATGATCGAATCGAAGTATTCACGGCTGCCTGTGTACCGCGACCGGATAGACAACATTGAAGGCGTGATTTACGTCCGCGACCTGTTGAAATTTTGGGCCAGCGGCGAAACGGGACGCACGGCCATTGAAATCGCGCGACGCCATCCATACGAAGTGCCAGAATCAAAACCGATTGACGACCTGCTCCGTGAAATGCAGAAAGCCAAAGTCCAAATGGCCGTCGTGATTGACGAATACGGCGGACTGGCCGGGTTGGTCACCTTGGAAGATTTAGTCGAAGAAATCGTCGGCGAAATCGAAGACGAAGACGAACCCGATCCGCAAGCCACCGAAGTCGAAATCGTCAAAGAAACGGATGATCGTTGTGTGGTTCGCGGTGATGTGGAAATCGGCAAAATCGAACGCGAATTCAATGTCGAACTCGCCGCAGACGATTTCACCACTGTCGCCGGACTGGTCATCAATCAACTTGGTCATTTGCCCGAAGTCGGCGAGCTGTTCGAATTTCGCGGCCTGCGCTTTGAAGTCCTCGAAGCCAATGACCGCCAGGTGTCCCGACTGCGCATTGAAAAGACTCAGCAAGAAAACGGAACGACCGGCAAACCGGCTGAGCTGGCGCTTGCCAAACCGACCAACGGAACTTCCAGCACCGGTAAACTTGCCAACGGCCACTGAAACTCCGGCCAGTTGCATTAAAATGGTGTTCCCCACAACAACGGGAGGAAACGAATATGCAAAGCATTACTCTGCAATCTCACATTGGCGAAGATGGCATCTTGCGGCTTCAAGTTCCGGTAGGACTCAAGGACGTAGACGTGCGAGTCACCGTGGCTCTGGAGGAAACGCCAAAAAACGGCTCAACAAAACCACCGGTAGAATTGGGCTGGCCGCCGGGATTT
>JAEUQP010000383.1 GCA_016789645.1 Acidobacteriota bacterium
AACAACGAAACCGGGAACAAGAGCAATCGGAAGAAAAAAATCGCGCGTGTGATTCTGGCCATCACGTTGCTGAGCGGAACGGCGGCCTGGTGGATTTTCTTTCGCCAACCGTCCGACGCGAAGGAAATCATCGCTGTCAGCGGACGCATTGAAAGCGATGACGCGATTGTCGCCGCCAAAACGTCCGGGCGCATACGCGAAATCACTGTCCGCGAAGGCGACCACGTCAAAGCCGGGCAAGTTGTGGCCGTGCTCGACGACGACCAGATCAACGCCCGTGTGCAACAGGAACAATCGAACGTCGAACGCAGCGAAGCCCGATTGCGATTTTCGCGCCAGCAAATCGCCGTGTTGCAGGCGCAGCTTGAACAAAGCCGGTTGGGCGTGAACCAGGCGCGCGTGGATGCCGAAGGGCGCGTCAGTCAGGCGCAAGCCGTCGTCGCTTCGGCGGAAGCGTCGTTGGCCAAAGCGGAAGCCGATTACCGACAGGCGCGCGCCGATGAAGAACGATTCACCACGTTGGCCGATCAGGGCGATGTGCCCGCGCGCGATGGCGAACACGCGCGCACCACGGCACAGGCGCACAAAGCCGTTGTCGAAGCAGCGCGCAAACAGGTTGACGCCGCCAAAGGCGCGTTACTGGCCGCCAAAGCCAATTTGGACAATCCGGCAATTCGCGCGGCGCAGGCGGCTTCCGTCGAACAGCAAATTATGCAGGCGCAAGCCGACATCCAATCCGCCGAAGCCGAAGTGGCGCGCAGTCGCGCGCAGTTGCAGGAAGCCGAAGCTAATCGCAGCGATTTGCAGATTGTCGCTCCGTTTGAAGGAACCGTGGCCACGCGGTCTGCCGAACCGGGAGAAATCGTGTCGCCCGGCACGGCGATTTTGACGATTCTCAATCCGGGGCAGGTGTATCTGCGCGCCTTCATTCCCGAAGGCGAAATTGGCCGCGTTCGCACTGGACAGTTGGCGCGCGTGTTTCTGGATTCCAATCCGCAGCAACCGCTGGAGGCCACGGTTGCGCGCATTGATCCGCAAGCGTCGTTCACGCCGGAAAACACTTATTTCCGCGATGACCGCATCCGGCAAGTCGTCGGCGTGAAGTTACAACTGAACAACCCGCAAGGCTTCGCCAAACCGGGCATGCCCGCCGACGGTGAAGTGCTGGTCGAGGGAAATCAATGGGTGGCGTCGAACCGATAACCCTTTGGTTGCGACCAACAAGTGCCGGGCAATGAAGTGTAGTTTCGGATGATCATTTGAGTCGGTGTTTTTTGCATGTCAGATTGGACAAAGTTTTTTCTGCTGAAGATCGAAGTTTGGTTTTCAGTCCATTTGCAAAACATTGAATCATTGATCGGAGGAAATTATGACCATTATCGGTTTGCTTTTGATCGGAGTGCCATTCATCGGTTTGTGTGCAGTCATTTTAGTGATGGGATTGGCGGATATTTGGAGCGAGCGAGGAAATCGAACTCCTCGCGAAACTGCTGCGCACGCGCTTGAGCGAAATGGCGATCCAGTTGAGAAGGAGGCTCGCAATGAGCGCGCTACTGGAAACAAGGCAAAACTATTTCAATGGAAGTTGGCCGCTGGCTGGTTTGGGCGAACGAACGGCAGCGAGCGACGCCAGTACGGCAATCCATATTCGTGGTTTGCGCAAGAGTTACAGTGATCTGGAAGCCGTGCGCGGGGTTGATCTGGAAATCCGGCGCGGCGAAATCTTCGGGCTGATCGGGCCGGATGGCGCAGGCAAAACTTCGGTCTTTCAAATTCTGGGCGGCGTGATGGCGGCGACGGCTGGCGAAGCGTTGGTGTTCGGGCAAACGGCGCGCGATGCGCGTTCGCAGATCGGATACCTGACGCAAACGTTCAGCCTGTACCAGGATTTGAGCGTCGCCGAAAACCTGCGTTATGTCGGGCAGTTGCGGAAATTGCGAATCCGCGAGATCGAAGAGCGCGGACATCGTTACCTGCAACTATTCGATATGGATCGTTTCACGGATCGGTTGGCGGGCAAGCTCAGCGGCGGCATGAAACAAAAGCTGGCGCTGGCTTGCGCGCTGATCAGCGAACCGAAGTTGTTATTGCTGGACGAACCGACCACCGGCGTTGATCCTGTTTCACGTCGCGAATTTTGGGACACGCTGGCCGGATTGGCGGCGAACGGGATGACGATAGTCGTTGCCACGCCGTATCTGGACGAAGCCGAACGTTGCACGCGCGTAGCCTTGATGCACGACGGCACGATTCATCAGATCGGATCGCCAGCGGAAATTCGCAGCAATCTGGGATTGCATCGGCTGGAAGTGCGCGCGTCTAAGCTCAGCCAGGCGGAAGAGGTGTTGGGACAGGTTGCCGAAATCGCCGACGTGCAACGATTCGGCGACCGATTGGATTTGATGGTGCGCGATCTGCATCAGGGCGAACAACTGACACGCTTGGCGCTGGGTGCGGCTGACATCGAAGTGCGCGAAATCGGCAGCGGATTGCCGACTCTGGAAAACGCCTTCGTTTCGATTTTGCGCGATTTGAATGGCGAGATGGCGACTCCGCCATTTCCTCAACGGCGGCAGTTTCGCCAACGTCCGCCGGATGCCATTGCCATCGGAGCGCGGCATCTGCACAAACGCTTCGGCGCATTTCACGCCGTCAAAGACATCAACATCGAAGTTCAGTACGGCGAAATTTACGGCTTGCTGGGCGCGAACGGCGCGGGCAAAACCACGACGATCAAAATGCTCTGCGGATTGATTGCGCCCACCAGCGGCGAAATGGAACTTGCCGGAGAAAAAGGCAGCCTGCGGTCGAGCTTCGTGCGCCAGCGCATTGGTTATATGTCGCAGAAGTTTTCGCTCTACGACGATTTGACGATCAACGACAACCTGGAATTTTTTGCGGGTGTGTATCAAGTGCCGCCCGAAGAGCGCGAAGAAAAGAAACGCTGGGTGTTGGAATTTTCCGGCTTGAAAGGGCGCGGCGAAATGTTGACCGGCGAATTGCCCGGCGGCTGGAAACAGCGCGTCGCGTTTGGCGCAGCGATCATGCACGAACCGAGTGTGCTGTTTCTGGACGAACCGACTTCCGGCGTTGACCCGCTGGCGCGGCGCGCGTTCTGGCGAATGATCAATCAACTGGCCGATCGCGGCGTGGCCGTGTTGGTGACGACGCATTACCTGGAAGAAGCCGAACAATGCAATCGGCTGGGTTTTATGGTCGCGGGCGAACTGGTGGCCGAAGGCACGCCCAGCGGAATCAAAGCCGCTCAAAAGGACAATTTGATCGAGCTGATGACTGACGCTCCGCAACACGCGGCGGATTTGCTCAAAGGCGAAATGGATCGTTGGCGCGTGTCGTTGTTCGGCGACCGGTTGCACGTTGTCGTCGCCGAAGAAGCTCAGTTGGGAATTCGGCGCATTTCGCAGCGGTTGCACGATGCGGGCATTCAGGTCGCGCACGCGCGACAGGAACGATTTTCGCTGGAAGATGTGTTTATCGCCGTTGTCGAACAGGCGCGGCTCAACGGCAAAGTCGCCGCAGGAGATTGAGGAAAGGACGTTTATGAAACGAATCATTGCCCAGGCTCGCAAGGAACTGACGCAGGTGTTCCGTGACAAATTGACGGTTGCGTTGGCGCTGATCCTGCCGCTGATTTTGCTGGCGCTGCTCGGCACGGCACTTTCGCTGTCGGTCAAAGGCGTCGCCGTCGTCGTGCAGGATTTCGATCGCACGCCACTGTCGCGCCAATATCTGGATTTGCTGAACGCGTCGCTGACGTTTCGCGTGGTGGCGTCGGATCGTTCGCCCGTGGAAATCATGGCGTCCGAAGAAGCGCGCGTGGTGATCGTGATTCCTGAAAATTTCGAGCGCGATTTTCTGCGCGGGCAAACGGCGGAAGTTCAATGGTTGATTGATGCCGTGGACGCCAACACGGCGAACTCCATGCGCGGACAAGCGGCTGCGCTGACCAATGCGTTTGCGGCGCAGTTTGCAGAAGGCAACCAGCAGCAGGTTGCCATCAAGGCCGACACGCGGATGTGGTACAACCCCGGCGCTTCTTCCCGCAAATTCATCGGCCCCGGAGCATTTGCCGTCGTGCTGGCGCTGTTTCCGCCGCTGTTGGCTGCGCTGGCGCTGTCACGCGAAGGCGAGCAAAAAACCATCCTGCAAGTCTACGTGTCCAGCATTTCGGCGCACGAATTTTTGCTGGGCAAGGTCGCCGCATTTTTCATCATCGCCGTGGCGGAATGGGGGTTGGCCTTGTTGGTGGCGACTCCGCTCTTTGACTTCAAGCTGGCAGGCGACCCGACGCCGTTGCTGGTGGGCACGGCGCTGTATCTGTTTTGCAGCGTGTGTTTCGGCGTGATGGTCGGCGTTTCGATTCCCAATCAGGCGGCGGCAATTCAAGCCGTGGCGGCGGTGCAATTTCTGCTGTCGTTTCTGTTGTCGGGATTCATCTTTCCGGTGTCGAACATTCCGTGGGGCATTCGCTGGATTTCGGCATTCGTTCCGGCGCGGTATTTCATTGAAATTTCCCGCGATGCGTTTGTGCGCGGCGGAGGCTGGCCAGCCGTCTGGCATGCGCCGTTGATGTTGGCGCTGATTGGAGCGGTATTCTTTTTCCGGGCGTGGCGAAAGATGCGGCACATGCAAATTGCTGGGTGAAGAATCGGGATTCAATTGTTACCACAGAGAAATAGTTTGGAGGAGGAGCGATGAAGCATTTCATCAACAAGATTCGTGGTTGGCGGTTGTGGCCATTGTTTCTGAAAGAATTACGCCAGATCAAAGCGGACAAAAAACTGGTTGTGTCATTGATTTTGCCGCCCACGGTGCAACTGCTGATTTTTGGATTTGCGCTCAATCCGGAAGTGACCAATTTGCGGCTGGGCGTGGTGGACGAAAGCCGCTCGGCGGCCAGCCGCGAAGTGGTTTCGGCCTTTGTCGAAAGCCGTTCGTTTCACGTCGCCGAAAGCTTTCAATCGTCGGCGGAACTCGGCGCGGCATTGAGCGCCGGAAAGCTGGATGCAGGATTGATCGTTCCGTCCAACTTTGCCGAACAGCGCCAGCGGCGCGAAACGGCGCGCGTGCAATTGTTGCTGGACGCCGTCAATTCCAACACGGCGGGAATCGCCAGCGGATATGCTGCGCGCATCATTGCCGCGCTCAACCAGCGAATGGCTCAGAATTCGCCCGGCATCGCGCTGACGACTGCGGGCGGTTCGCCTGGCGCGCGCGGGCAATTCGTGGCGCGCGTGGCGTTGCTGTTCAATCCGGGATTGGAAAGCGCATGGTTCATCGTCACCGGCGTGATCGGAATTTTGCTGGTGCTGAACGGTTCGATCATCGGTTCGGCGGCGATGGTCAAGGAAAAGGAAGTCGGCACGATTGAACAATTGCTGATGACTCCGGCGCAGGCTGTCGAAATCGTCACGGCCAAAATCGCTCCGCTATTTGTGCTGCTTTCGACGCAGATTGTGTTGGCGCTGACAGTTTCGTATCTGGTGTTCGGATTGCCGATTCGAGGCAGTCTGGTGCTGCTGTTCGCTGCCGGAATGTTGTGCGTGCTGGTCGGCATCGGCATCGGCACGTTTCTGGCGACGTTCAGCAAATCGCAACAACAAGCGCAGTTGATGGGATTTTTCATCAACCCGCCGCTTTCCATGTTGTCGGGCGCAACGACTCCGGTCGAAGCCATGCCGACGTGGATGCAGCCGCTGACGCAATTGAATCCGATTTGCCACTTTGCCACGATTGCGCGCGGCGTGTTGTTGCGCGGCGCAGGGCTGGAAGCGATTTATCCACACCTGTTGGCGCTGGTCGGTTTTGCCGTGGTGCTGGTGGGCGTCAGCGCGTGGCGGTTTCGCAAACAACTGGGATGAAGCTCAACCGGTGTTGCGCATTCCCGCCGCGATGCCGTTGATCGTCAGCAAAATGGCGTACAGCAGTTTTTCGCGGTCAGCGGCGGACAATTCCTTGTTGCGATTGCGCGCCAGCAATTCGACTTGCAGATAACTCATCGGGTCAACATACGGATTGCGAACCGCAATCGAACGTTGCAGCACCGGCGCATTGTCCAGCAAACGTTTTTCGCCGGTGATTTGCAGCACCAGATTCGAGGCCCGTTCGTATTCCGCCGTCAGCAATTTGAAAATCCGCTGGCCGAGCTTTTTATCCGGCGTTCGTTCGGCATATTGCCGCGCAATTTGGAAATCGGCTTTGGCCAGCGTCATTTCAATGTTGGAAATCGTGCTGTGAAAAAACGGCCAGCGCGCGTACATCTCTCGCAATAAAGCCAGATGCTTGCGCGGATTCGAATTCAAAAAACCTTCCAGAGCCGAACCGACCGCCAGCCAGCCGGGCAGCAAATGGCGGCTTTGCGTCCAACCAAACACCCACGGAATGGCGCGCAAATCGTCCAGGCTTTTAGATCCGGCTTTGCGTTTGGCCGGGCGCGAACCGATTCGCAAATGTTGCAACTCTTCAACCGGCGTCGCCTGGGTGAAGTAATCCAAAAAGCCGCTGCCTCGCACGAAGCCGCGATACACGGCAAACGCCCGTTCGGAAATTTCCTCCATCACGGTTTCCCACTCGACGAGTTGCGCCATGTCGGTAGCCCGACTGTGAAGGAGGGCTTTTCCTTGCTGCTCAATGCCCTTGCTGACGCGCGGGGTACTGACACCGTCCGGCAAACTGGCGGCAATGACGGCGGCGGTCGTCAATTCCAAACTGCGCATCGCGATTTCCGGCAAGCTGTATTTGGACGACACGACTTCGCCTTGTTCAGTGATTTTGATGCGTCCGGCAACGGTTCCGCGCGGTTGCGCCAGAATCGCTTCGTGGCTGGGGCCGCCACCGCGACCGACCGTTCCGCCGCGACCGTGAAACAGCCGCAACTCCACGCCGAATTCGCGTGCGACTTCCCACAACCGTTCCTGCGCTTTGTACAGTTCCCAGCTTGAAGTCAGGATGCCGCCGTCTTTGCTGCTATCGGAATATCCGATCATCACTTCCTGCAAATCGCCTTGCGAAGCCAGCACACGACGATAGGCCGGA
>JAEUQP010000420.1 GCA_016789645.1 Acidobacteriota bacterium
GCTTGCGGCGTATGTTCGCGCGCGGAAATCACCAGATGATTCGCCAACACCGGAAACGGATTGCACAGCACAACATATCGGTCGCCAAAGGCAATTCCCTTTTCTTCGGGCGGCAGGTTGTCAGCACATAAAAAGCAAGGCCGTTTGCTGATCGTCGCCGCATCCACTTTCGCTGCTGTGCTGACAATTCGCGCCGGATTGAATTGGGCACGCACGTTCGATCCGGCAACAGAAAATTCCTTGTACTGTGCCTGCTGCAAACCGGCGACGGCTTCGCGCAACATAGGCCAGGTTGCGATTTGTTGCTGGATCAATACTTCGACGCTGGCGTTCAGAGTTTCGCCCTCAGGCGGAAGCAAGCGGGAGTCCCAATTCATCGGCTGTGTTTCTCCGCGTTGAATTTCTGGCGAGCGTGAATTTCGATGGTTCGCAGCCGGTCTTTGTAAGCGTCATACCGATTCGCCGTCGCCAGCGGCAACGCGCTGTCGGAATTGCCCGACCAGCGACGCGCGAAGTACAAACAATCGTAAATTCTTCCGATTTCAAACTGACGACTGATCCGCAACGCCACCGCGTAATCTTCGCCGTAACTGGTGTTCGGCAACCCGATTTGCCTCAGCACAGAAGTATCAAACGCTCGCGGAGCGCCCAGCCCATTGATGCGAAGCGCGTTGTTGCGCCCGTTGTCGCGCGTCCATTCGCGATGATCAATCAATCCCGGCGGCAATTCGTTCAACTCGAAATCCACGATGGTGTATGAACCGACGACCATCGCATAACCGCCTGTTTCAAATTCGGTGACGATGCGCGCCAGCGTTTGTTCGTTGCTGTAAATATCATCGGAATCCAATTGCACGGCGTATCGCCCGCAATGATCGGAAAACACCGCTTCGTTCCAACAACCGCCGATGCCCAGGTCCGTGCGTTGCGGCTGCAGATGAATCAGCCGCGAATCTTCCGCCGCCAATTGCTGCAACGTTTGCGTCGTACCGTCAGTGGAATGGTTATCCACGACGATCACATTGAATGGAAACTTCGTTTGCTGAGCCAGCGCGCTGCGAACGGCATCGGCAATGGTGTTGACCCGGTTGCGAACAGGAATGACGACGCTGGCTGTGACCGGAAATTGCTCTTCCTTGAATCCAGAAATTCCTTCCACAAAGTCACACGAAGAATCACGAAGAAAAACAGAATCTTGATTTCCTATCTTCGTGTTTTCTTCGTGTTCCTTCGTGGATGAAAAATGCTTGTGCGTTGGAACTTCGGCAAATTCAGGCTCCAACCAGGCTCCGATGCGCTGCAAATGCGCGGTTGCCAACTGCTCCATTTCGATCTGGTAATCGCGCTTGCGCGGGTCTACGTAATCGAAAATCTTTTCGCCAGTGGCGCGCGCATCCACAATGCTGCGTGTGTAAAGCGGTTCGGAAATTCTCAACAATTGAGATTCGATGGAGAGTTTCAACCGCAGATCGTACAACCCGCCCCATTGAACCGTGTCAGCAATCTGCCCGTGCAAGTGCAACGCTTCGTCAACCGCACGACGTGACAACAACAGCACCGAACCGAAATCAAACGTGTCACGAATACTGCCGACTTGATAATCAATCAACGGATGATCGGTCACCTCGTCGCCGTTGCGTTGGCGGAAATCGGAATAGAGCCACCCCGCGCCGGTGTCTTCGGCAACTTGCAGAAACCGTTCAATTGCACGCGCGCCGAGTTCGACGTTGCCGCCTGGCAAAACCAGCAACAGATA
>JAEUQP010000504.1 GCA_016789645.1 Acidobacteriota bacterium
AACCCGCCCTTGTGGTCTTTTTCCTGGTTGGCAACCAGCGCCCCGTTTTCCACCGTCCAGACGCCGCCATTGCCTCCATGAACAGCCATCAACCGCCAACCGTTCATCGTCTTGCCGTCAAAAAGCTTTTGCCAGCCTTGCGCCGTTCCCGCGAACGAACCTGCCAACACGGCCAACACGGCCGCCGCCAAAAACAGATTTCTCCGTGACATAAAAACTCCTCTGCTCTGGGTACGCATCGGTTCCAGCGTGCAAGCGTTGGCAAAAGATCAGTTGGCCCAAAGCGTCCATTGCCAAACCTCGCCCCGAAAACCAATGCAGACCGAATTGTGTTGTTGAGTGAATTGAAGAATACAGCGCGGCGATTATGCACTGGCCTCGCAACAGCGTCCATAGCGCAACTGCCCAAGCACGCGACGCCATGCTACACTCCGCGCGCTGTTTTTATCCCAACCAATAATTCACAAGGTTTTCATCATGCCTGTCACAACTCAAAGCTTTAAGCTGGCCAAGCCCGCAATTTATACGCTCAGCGCTCTGGTTATTTATTCGATTGCCACCACCAGCTTTTCGGCGCAATCGCCAGCGGCGAACAAGCTGGGAATAGGGCGCAAATATTCCACCATCGAGCGCATGAATCTGGAGCGATTGCGCGCGGTAAACGCGGACAAATCGCGGATTCAAAAAGCACGGCAACCGGTGAAACTGCAAACTGGTTTCAATGATTACAAAGCCATCCTGCATGCGCATGCGGAAGATTCCGCGCATACAGGTGGAACTCGACCGGAACTGTTGGCGGCGGCAAAAAACGCTGGCGTGAAGATCATCATGCTGACCGATCACGTGCGACCTCCGAAGGATTTCATCAATGACAGTTGGCGCGGCGTGCGCGACGGTGTGTTGTTCATTCCCGGAGCCGAAAGCGAGGGGTTCTTGGTGTATCCGCAACGTTCAATCATACAGGCGCACATCAGCAAGAGTTTCAAATCACGCGATGAATATGTTCGGCTGGTCAAAGAACCGGTGGGACAGGATCGCGGCGACATCTTCCTGTCGCACGTCGAAGAAAAAGGCGATTGGGACACCAGCCAACTGGACGGGCTGGAGATTTACAACATTCATTCCGATTTGCTGGACGAAGCGGAGTTTGTGCGATGGTTGCAAGGTTCGTTTACGAATCCAGACCGATTGAAGCAGTTGGAAACGGGACTGGCCGAATTCCCTGCTGAAGTTTTCGGCGCGTTGCAGGATTATCTGCCGACGATCATCGCCAAGTGGGATCGGGATTTGCCGTCACATCGGCTGACCGGAGTCGCCGCCAACGATTGCCATCACAACCAATTGTTCACCGTCAAAGCTGTCGCGGACGATGCGATAGAAGTCACAGCTTTTCCCGATCCGCCGCGCAAAATCACCACCAAACAGGCTCCGCGAATCGCTGAGATGCTGAACGGTCGCAACGTCGGTGACGTGATTTCCAAACTGGACTTTGACCCTTACGAACGCAGCCTGTCGTTCGTGGCGACGCACATTCTGGTGAATGAACTGAAAGAACCGTCGGTGCGGCAGGCTTTGCGGCAAGGCCACGCCTTTGTTGCTCACGACTGGTTGTGCGATGCGACAGGGTTTGCCTTCATCGCCGAACGAAACGGTAAACGAATCGGCGTGATGGGCGATGAAGTCAAACTTGAAAAGGGATTGAAACTGCGGCTGGCTGCGCCTGTTGCCGGAATGATCAAACTCTTCTGGAACGGTCTGGTCGTTCAGGAAGCCAACGCCGACAAGCTGGATTTTGCCGTGACTGAAGCTGGCGTGTATCGCGCGGAAATCTGGTTGACGCTGGATGGCGAACAGCGCCCGTGGATTTATTCCAATCCGATCCGGGTGCGTTGAAAAAGGAAAGAGCGCGGCAAAAAGTGATTTTGCCGCGCTCTTTTATTTTCGTTTTAGTGTGACCGTTACTTTTCAGCCGGTTGAACCAGCGCCGTATTCGCGCCGCCAGAACGGCCAATTGCACTCATCACACGGTTCGGCAGAATTCCCAAATAAAGCGTTCCGACCAAAGCCAGAATCAAAGCCGCAGCCGTCATTGCACTGACTTTTGGTTTGACGAAGCCCGGAGCCAGCGGACGGAAGAACATCACCACAATCGGGTAGAGGTAGTAATACACCGAAATGATGCTGTTGATGACCGCAACGACGACCAGCCAACGCAGGTTCGGCGCGCCATCCCAAGCCGATTTGAAGATGAAGAACTTGCTCATGAACCCGGCGGTTGGCGGAATGCCTGCCAGACTGAACAGGAAAATCGCCAGCGAAAAGCTCAGCGCCGGAGTTTGGAATCCAATGCCAGCGTAATCAGCGGTTTCGACTTTTTGATCGCCTGCACGCGCCAGCAACTGAATCACGGCAAACGCTCCGACGCTCATCAACGAATACACCAAGAGATAAAACCCGACAGGCGCAGCTTCGCTGGTGATAAACCCGACCAATGCGTAACCGGCGTGTGCAATGGACGAATACGCCAGCATGCGTTTGATATTCTTTTGCGACAGCGCCACCACGTTGCCAACGGTCATCGTCAACGCGGCAATGACCGCCACCGCCGTCACCCAGACGTGATGAAGCTGGGAACCAAGATCGCCGCCCGCGTTAAAGGCTTCGGCAAAGGTGTGTAGAAACGCCGCAAACACCGCGACTTTCGGAGCCGTTCCCATAAAGCCCGTGACGATGGTCGGAGCGCCTTCGTAAACATCCGGCGTCCACAAATGAAACGGCGCGCTGGCAATCTTGAATCCGAAACCGACCAGCATCAATGCCGCGCCAATCATCAACAACGCGGGAAACTGGACTTTGCCTTCGGCAATCGCCTGATTGATGGCAATCAGGTTGGTCGTTGTCGTCGCTCCATAAACCAGCGACATGCCATACAGCAAAAATGCCGTGGCGAACGAACCGAGCAGGAAGTATTTCAACGAAGATTCGCTGGCGCGCGCGTCGTAGCGCCGATACCCGGCCATCACGTACGTCGTGATGGAAGCGATTTCCAGACCCAAAAAGACCGTCACCAGATCGCCCGCTCCGGCCAGCAACAACATCCCAGCCGTCGCAAACAAAATCAGCGCAAAGAATTCGCCGGGCGGCAAGGCTTCATCGCGCAAAAACTGGCTGGCCAACAAGGTCACGGCAATGGAAACGATCAGAATCGTCACCGAAAAGAACACGCGAATCGGGTCAACGACGATCATCCCGGAAAAGTAGCTGCCGCGCCCCACTGAGTTCAGTCCCAAAACCGCAATCACCGCCAGCACCAAACTGACCACTGTGATTCCAGCGTTGATTTTGCGAGCGCCTTTTTTAGAAAACGCGTCCACCAGCATAATCACCACTGCGGCCACTGACACAATGGATTCCGGCGCGATTGCTGCGTAATTCAAATTGAGAGAAGTGAGTTGCATTGTTGTTTATCGCTCTAAATCAAGCCACCAAACCTTTGAGAGGTAATGTCTCAATGTTGCGAAGTCTGGTTCTGGCTTTGCTGAGGTTCAGCGGCTTTCGCCGATTTGCCCAGCACGTATTCTTTGACCACCGTGACTGTTTTTTCGCTGCCGCGCAGGAAGGTCATCGGTTTGACGCCCATCACAATCGCCAACACGACCAGCGGAACCATCGCCAGCACCTCGCGGCCATCCATGTCTTTGAGTTCGGCGTTTTCTTTCTTCGTAATTTCGCCAAAAAACACGCGCTGGATCATCCACAGCAGATACACTGCCGAGAGAATCACGCCCAACGCAGCCAACACGGCAAACATCTTGGCGTGCGGAACCGGCGAAGCGAACGTACCAAGCAGGATCAGGAATTCGCCAATGAACCCGTTCAACAGCGGCAAGCCCAAACTGGAAAGCGCGACAATCAAAAACAGCGTCGAGTATTGCGGCATAGGCGTTGAAATTCCGCCGAAGTCCGCAATCTGACGCGTATGGCGCCGGTCATACACGATGCCCACGCCAAGGAAGAGCGCGCCGGTCGAAATGCCGTGCGCCAGCATTTGATACAACGCTCCCTGCATGCCTTGATCGGTGAAGGCGAAAATGCCCAGCACGACAAAGCCCAGGTGGCTGACCGATGAATACGCCACCAGCTTTTTCATATCCGGTTGCACCATTGCCACCAGCGCGCCGTAAATGATGCCAATCACCGCCAGGCCCATCATCCACGGAGCCGCTTTCTGCGAAACGCTGGGGAAAAATGGCAAATTGAAGCGCATCAAGCCGTACGTTCCCATTTTCAGCAGCACCCCGGCCAGAATGATCGAACCGGCAGTGGGC